>NZ_JBEZXZ010000003.1:0-116823 GCF_040638275.1 Actinoplanes sp. NPDC026623
AGGCTCCCGATCCACGCCCGCACCCCGCTACCCCGCCATCAGGAAATCCCAGGTCAAGACCCCGAAACGGCGAAATCAACGTTAAACAGAAAGCTCAGAGTCTCACTCGATTCACTGCGCCCGACCTGACGGGTCACTGGTCGCCGTGCCGCACCTCAAGCCCGCCGACCGGATCGCGGGGTGTCACGTAGCCGACGAGACTCCTCTTCTCGCCGGCGCACGCACCGGTCGGCGGCTGGGTGCCGAGGGCGGTGAGAGTGATCGTGGTGGCGGACTCCTCGACCACCACGGCCTGCGGCGACGAACAGTTCTGGCTGGTGACGTCCACATAGATCCGGTTCTGCGCCGGGTCGACGCGGATGAGCCGCCACGGAAGCGGCACCTGGCCGGAGGCGGCTGAGGCGACCGTCGGGATCGGTTGGTCGTCCACCCTGATCGCGCCGCCCGACGGCGCGGCTCTGGTCGGCCCGGCCGGTTCGGTGGTGTGGCCCGGGTTGTTCGCGCAGGCCGATGCCGAGAACAACGCCAGGCCACTCGCGGCGACTGCCAGCGTGGTGGTCATTCTCGGCATGCCCGTCACCCGCTTCCGTCGAAGATCAGTGTGGAACGACAACGCCGAGCGTGCTCTGCAGATATGCGGCGTCGCTGAACAAGACCTCGCGACCATTATTGCTCTGCGCGCTGATCGTGCCAGCCAAAGCAACGTCGGTCGTGCTGTTCGGATAGAAGACCGGGCCACCGCTGTCGCCCGGTTGCACGATCTGTGAGCTGGCACCGGCGATGTCGAGATGGCAGACGCTGTAGACTGTGGTGCCTTCGGTGATATTCGCGCAGACGTTGTACTTCGTGATGGTCGCGCCGCACTTGTAGCCGGTGAACGATCCGTCGGTGCAGACCTTGCTGCCGGTGCCGGTCACCGCGATACCGGTCACGCTTTCCAGCCCGGTCAACGTCGTGTAGGCGTACGGGAAATAGCCGTACTGCGAGCCCTGGATCAACTCGCCGTCGAGGCGGCCGTTGCCCCACTGCATCGTGGTGGTGCTACCCAATATCCCGGTGTTGTAGACCGTGCCGCTGTCGTAGTAACCCTGGTACCACACCGTCCCGGTCGGGCCGCAGTGCCCGGCGGACAGCATGGCGTCGCCGCCGCTGTCGGGCAGCACCTTGACGCTGACCGTGCATTGGACGACGTACTGGGTGCCGCTGATCGTCTGGATGCTGGTGATGCGGTCACCACCGGCGTATGGCACCGAGTCGAGCAGTCGGGTCGCGGTGGTCGCGGCGGCGACCGCCTTGCCGGCCCGCTGGGGTGCGGCGCCGGTCACGATCCGTACGTCCGCGGGCGCCGGCGTCAGCCGCGTCGCGGACTCGATCGGCGCGTGCTGGAAGATCTCCGCGTCGGTGCCGAGCCGGGCGCGGAGTTCGGTGACGACTCCGCCCGACGCGTCAGTCACCCCGACCTTCACCTTGCCGTTCTCCACGTACCAAAGCGCGAGCTTGTCGCCGAGCCCGGCGGCCTTGGCGGCGGCCGGCACGGCCGGCTCCGCCTCGGTCATGGTCCACCGATGTCCGGGCGGAACCACGGGCGTCGCCGCCGCGGGCGTGATCGTGCCGGCCAGCCCGCCTGCGGTGGTGATGGCGGCCAGTGAGATTCCAAGAAGTGATCGATGACGTCGCAACGGATACCCCCATGGTTCGTATTGACGGACATCAGTGAAGCTATTCCCGGGTCGCCGATGCCTACAAGAGGCCTGTGGAGTGGCGCAGGTCACTCGATGTCGGCCAACGGGATGCGCCCTCGGCACGGTGGGGACGGTGGTCGCGGTCGCTTGTTTTGCCGCGCCCGCCCAAGCCGCCTATCTCGCACCGGCGCCGGTCGGCTGTGTCTCTTCGTTTGGAGGTCGGATCCTCACCCGGGCGGTTTGACCTAAACCTCGGTTCAAGTTCTACCGTCGGCCTGTCATCGCACCGAACGAGGAGGACCCTTGTCCGCAAAGCCGCTCCGTGTGGCCGTCATCGTCGCAAGCACCCGGGAAGGGCGGTTCGGGCCGACGGTCGCCGCCTGGTTCGCCGGCGTCGCGCGCGGCCGCGCAGACCTGGACATCGAGATCGTCGACCTCGCCGAGGAGGACACCGTCACCAAGAAGCTCGGGCTCGCCGACGCCTTCGTCGTCGTCACCCCCGAGTACAACCACAGCTATCCGGCGCCGCTCAAGGCCGTGCTCGACGCCCATGGCGAGGAGTGGCTCGCCAAGCCGGTCGGTTTCGTCTCGTACGGCGGGTTGTCCGGTGGCCTGCGTGCGGTCGAGCATCTGCGGCCGGTCTTCGCCGAACTGCACACGGTCACCGTTCGCGAGACCGTCAGCTTCCACAGCGTGTGGCAGCGCTTCGGCGCCGACGGTCTGCCCAACGATCCCACCGAGTGCGGTGCCGCCGCGCTCCGGCTGCTCGACCAGCTTTCCTGGTGGGGCCTCATCCTGCGCGACGCCCGCGAGACCCGTCCCTACGTCCGGGCCTGAGCTACAGGCGGGCGGTGTTCACGGATTCTCCGAGCAGCACCGCCCCCGCCGTCTCCAGCACGTCGGTGTTGACCATCGCGTGCTGCGTCGCCACGTGCACGTCCCGGAAGTGGCGCTGCAGGGGACTCGCCGCGTACACGGCGCTGCCGCCGGCCGCCCGGTAGACCAGGTCCACGGCGCGGGCCGCGTTGCGGGTCGCGGTGAGCACGGCCAGCCGCAGCCGGGCCCGGCGTTCCGCGTCGGTCCCGGCCGCGGCGACCTCCCCATTCAGGTACGCGAGCCCGGCGGCCCGCAGCGACTCGGCCTCGGCGACGGCGGCGCGTACGGCGGGCCTCGCCGCGATCGCCTCGCCGGTGACCGGGTTGCGCTTGTCGCGGGCCAGCTCCACGAAGTCGGCGATCGCCGCCCGGGCGATTCCCAGCGACACCGCCCCGATTCCGAGCGCCAGCAGGGCGATCGGCGGGAACGCGTACAGCGGGCCGGGCTGCACCGGCGGCGCGGCGAGCGAGAAGATGCGTGTGTCCGGCACGAAGACGTCGGTCGCCTCGATGTCGTGGCTGCCGGTGCCGCGCAGCCCGGCGACGTCCCAGGTGTCGTGGATCGTCAGGTCGCCGGCGGCCATGACCGCGAGCCGCGGGTGCGGCGGCTGCCTGCCGTCGCTGACCAGTACGCCGCCGACCAGCCAGGTGGCCTGCCGGCAGGCGCTGGCGAACGGCCAGCGGCCGGTGATCCGGTGGCCGCCGTCGACCGGCACCGCCCGGCCCATGGGCGCGGCCACGCCGGCGATCAGGAACCGCGGGTCCGCGAGCAGCTCGGTGGCGACGTCCCGCGGCAGGTAACCCAGGGTGATGCCGGTGGCGGCGCCGATCATCGCGCACCAGCCGACGGACCCGTCGGCCCGGCCCAGCTCCTCGCAGACCGCGACCAGGTCTGCCGGCTCCGCCTCGTGCCCGCCGGCGGCGCGCGGCGCGGTCAGCCGGAAGACGCCCAGCTTGCTCAGCCGGTCGATCAGGTGGTCCGGCACCTCCCGGTCCTGCTCGATCTGCGGTGCGAGGGCCCGGATCTCGGGGGTGAGCCTGCGGATGTCGTCGAGCAGTGGCAGCGGCATGACGCCGAGTATCTCGCGCGGCCGGCGCGGCGGGTGAGTCAGCCGTCGAGCGTCCGGGCTCCACGAAGGAACGAGCGTTCCGCCTCGTTGGCGGTCAGCCCGGCGGCCAGGTCGTAGGCCGCGCGAGCCTCCTGCTCGCGCCCCAGCCGCCGCAGCAGATCCGCCCGGACCGCGTGGAACAGGTAGTACCGCTCCAGGTCGAGCCCGTTCACCACCGCCAGCGCGGCGCCGGGGCTCACCACCTCCGCCATCGCCACCGCCCGGTTCAGCGCCACCACCGGCGTGGGCGCCACCGTCATCAACTGGTCGTACAGCTGCAGAATGGCCGCCCAGTCGGTAGTGGTCACATCCCGCGCGGCACTGTGGACCGCGTTGATGGCGGCCTGCAGCTGGTACGGCCCGGGCCGCCCGCGTCGCACGCAGCCGCGCACGAGATCCTGGCCCTCGGCGATCATCGCCGCGTCCCACAGCGAGCGGTCCTGGTCCCGGAGCCGGATCATGGCACCGTCCATGTTGGTCCGGGCGGCCCGGCGGGACCCGATGAGCAGCAGCAGCGCCAGCAGGCCCCGCACCTCCGGCTCGTCGGGCAGCAGCGTGCCGAGCATCCGGGCCAGCCGCATCGCCTCCGCGCACAGGTCATCGCGGACCAGTGCCGCACCCGAGCTCGCCGCGTACCCCTCGTTGAAGATCAGGTAGATCACCGCCAGGACCGGTGGCAGCCGGGCCGGGAGTTCGGACGGTGGGGGGACCCGGTACGGGATCCCGGCGTCCCGGATCTTGCCCTTCGCGCGGACGATGCGCTGCGCCATGGTGGGCTCCGGCACCAGAAAGGCGCGGGCGATCTCCGCGGTGGTGAGGCCGCCGAGCAGCCGCAGCGTGAGGGCGACCCGCGCCGCCTGCCAGAGCGCGGGATGACAGCAGGTGAAGATCAGCCGCAGCCGGTCGACCTCCTCCTCGGCCGGCTCCGCGGTGAACAACATCGCCGCCTGCGCCTCCTTGGCCCCGCGGGCCGAGTCGCGCCGCAGCCGGTCGATCGCCCGGTTTCGGGCGGTCGTGATGATCCAGCCGGCCGGGCTCGGCGGTACGCCGTCGGCGGCCCACTTCTCGCTGGCCACTCCGAACGCCTCCTGGACGGCGTCCTCGGCCAGGTCGATGTCCCCGAGGACCCGGGTGAGTACCGCGACAGCGCGGCCGTATTCGGCCCGGAATACCTCGCTCAGGCCTGGAATGGCCGCACCTCGATCGGCAGGGTGGTCGCCTTGGCCATTCGCTCGCCCCACTTCAGGGCGGCGTCGAGATCCGGCGCCGTGATTACCGTGAAGCCGCCGAGGTGTTCCTTGCTCTCGATGAACGGCCCGTCGGTGAGCAGCACGTCGCCCTCGGCGAGCCGCACCACCGTTGCCGTGCTCGGCGGGCACAGCCCGGCGGAGAACACGAACGCGCCGGTGTTCACGAGTTCCTGGTTCAGGGCCGCAAGATCACGCATGATCGGTTCGAGTTGTTCCGGCGGGGGCGGCGGCCCGTCGGGTTGAAAGATGCTGAGCAGGTACGTCTTCACGGCGAGTCCCTTCTAAATAAATACTCAATGAGCAATTTTCTACCTGGCCTCGGGCCGCGCTGTCCGGGCCGTCGACTTCCGCCGGTCACCGGGGCCCGGGCCACGTTGAAAAAGGCTCACTTGTCATACGAACGGGTAGTGCCCGGATCTACATCGTGCGGAGCAATTTTTGCGGTTCCGTACAACGGCACTGCGAATGTGTGTTGGCATGATCGACGGAATTACCATAATTGCCTGGGCTCCCATTGTCGCCGCTCGACGGTTGACAACCGGTACGGCGGCACCATGGGCCGTACCGAATGTGGGATTCGCGCGAGTGCCCCGGGCCGAACTCGGAGGCTTCGCTGTCCCGTCCGTCTACCGGCCGCGTGCTGGCCGCCAGCGCGCTCGCGCTCGCGGTGAGCGCGCCGGCTCTCGAGCCCGTCGAACCTCCGGTCGAGACCGTGTATGCCCAGGTCTCCGCGCCCGTCGTCGCCGCACGGCAACCGCGCCTGGAACTGCGCCTGATGCAGCGGGTTTCCCGGTCGACGGCGCGCCGGACCGTTACCCGGCCGATGGTTGTCGCGCTACGTGCGGCGCGGCGATCGGTGGCGCGGGAGCTGGCCAGGATCTCGGCCGCGCGCCGGGAGGCACACGCCCGTAAGGCGGTCGCCGAGCGCCGGGCCGCCGCTCGCCGGGAGAGCGCGGGCGCCGGTCGGCACCACCATGCGGCGAAACCGCCTAGGGGGGTCCGGTACCGAGGCGCGGACGCCCGGCAGCACCGCGCCGGCCGGGGCAGGGTGCGGATGACGTCCGTTATCGCGTACGCGCGCTCGCAGTTGGGTAAGAACTATCGGCGTGGTGGAGATGGCCCGAATTCGTTCGACTGCTCCGGGTTCACCAAGCGCGCGTATGCCCGTGCCGGCCTGCATCTGCCGCATTCATCGGGCGGTCAGGCGGCCCGCGCCCGCAGCATTTCCCGGGCGGCCGCGCGACCGGGCGACCTCGTCGTCGGACCGGGTCACGTGGGGATCTACATGGGCGGCGGAATGATGATCGACGCGGGGAACCCGAGCACCGGCGTCATCTACCGCCCGCTCTACGGCGGGCTGCACATCGAACGCTTCTGAAATCCGCTGTCGCCCGCGCCGCTTGGGCGGGAGAATCGCCGACATGATCACGGAGTATTGGCCGCTGTTCGGGCTCAGGCTGCGCACGCCGAGACTCGAACTGCGGGTTCCGGGCCCGGACGACCTGCAGCGTCTCGCCGCGGTCGCCGCCGCCGGGGTGCACGCGCCGGACCGTCAGCCGTTCGTGGTGCCGTGGACCGACGTGACCCCGCTGGAGCGGGCCCGCAACACGCTGCAGTGGCACTGGAACACGTGGGCACGATGGTCGCCGCGGGAGTGGTCGCTGAACTTCGTGACCGTCGCGGACGGGCAGGTGATCGGCACCCAGGCGCTCGACGCGAAGGATTTCGCCGTGCTGCGGCAGGTCGGCACGGGTTCCTGGCTCGGCCGGGAGCACCAGGGCAAGGGGTACGGCACCGAGATGCGGGCCGCCGTGCTGGACCTGGCATTCACCGGGCTGGGCGCCGGGTGGGCGACCTCGGAGGCGTTCGCGGACAACGACGCCTCGTACGGGGTGTCGCGGCGGCTCGGCTACGTGGACGACGGCACCGCCCGGCACCTGGTCCGCGGCGAGGCGGTCGTCGGACGCCGGCTCCGGCTGGATCGGGAGGGCTGGGCCGCCGCCCGCACGGTCGACGTGCGGATCGAGGGTCTCGAACCCTGCCTGCCGATGTTCGGCCTCTAGCTCTCGGAGCGCCGCACCCCGCACAGCAGTCGGCACCCGTCCCAACGGGCGGGTGCCGACTTGCTGGACGCCTGACGGCGGCCGATCACGACCGAGCGCGGGGATCTCTGCCCTTCGTACCCGGTCGGATGTCTGACATCACAATTGCCCAACCCGGGCCGAACCATGCGCACCACCTGTGCGTTTCTGAAAAACCCGTGTCCGGCGGGGCAACAGGTGCGAAAGATGTGCGACACGTCACCCGGTTAGGCTGGAGCTGCGGGGGAAGACCCCCGGAGTGGGCGCCGCCTGGCGCCGGCATGATCTGGAAGGACAACCGAGCATGAGTCTGGAGCGAGCCGAAGCGCCGGATCCCTACGACATCCTGCCGCCGGTTCCGGCCTTCACGGTGACGAGCGCCGACCTGACCGACGGCCGGCCGCTCGACGAGCTTTACGCGCACACCAGCGTCGGCGGCAAGAATCTCTCACCGCAGCTGTCCTGGTCCGGCTTCCCGGCCGAGACCCGCGGCTTCGTGGTGACCTGCTTCGACCCGGACGCGCCGACGGGCAGCGGCTTCTGGCACTGGGTCGTGGTCAACCTGCCGGTCTCGGTGACCGAGCTCGACCGCGGCGCCGACCCGTTGCCGGGCGGCGCGTTCTCCGTCCGTAACGACTACGGCGACACCGGCTACGGGGGCGCGGCGCCGCCGCCCGGCGACCGGCCGCACCGCTACGTCTTCGCCGTGCACGCCCTCGACGTCGACCGCCTCGAGGTGGGCGCGGACGCCACGCCCGCCTACGTCGGCTTCAACCTGGCGTTCCACACGCTGGCCCGGGCGACCGTCCGCCCGACGTACCAGGTCCGGGCCTGAGCCTCGGACACGACGAAGCCCGCCGGACCAGGGTCCGGCGGGCTTCGACGTGTTTGACCGGATCTAGCCGGGGACCTTCGCGACGACGAAGACCGACTGGCCGAACGGCGGCTTCACGATGCTCTCGGCGGCCTTGGTGACCGGGAGCACAAGGCTGTCGTAGACCTTGACCATCGGGCCCTCTTTCGGGGCCAGCTTGAAGATGCTCGTCGCGCCGTAGTAGCCGATGAGGCCCAGCGCGTTCGCGTAGTGCAGCTTCTCGATGGTCAGGCCCGCCTCGGTCATGGCGGCACGCATCGTCTTCTTGGTGTAGCGGCGGATGTGGCCGGTCGCGATGTCGACCTGGCTCATCGCGAACATGAACGCCGGCACGATCAGGATGATCCGGCCGCCGGGGCGGACGAGCTCAGCCATGCTGCGCAGGGCGCCCACGTGGTCCTCGATGTGCTCGAGAACGTTGTAGGAGACCGCGGCGCTGTATTCACCGTCGGCATCGGCGGCGGGCAGCAGCATCTGCCGCACGTCGATGTTGGCGTGGTCGGCGAGGCGCTCCTTGAGCAGCACCAGCCGGTCGGGGTCCGCCTCGGTCGCGGTGAAGCGGGGAACCCGCTCCGCCCACTCGAGCGCATAGTCGCCAAGACCACTCCCGATCTCGATCGGGTTGTCGCCCAGGTACGGGAGCGCGAGCTCCACGAACCAACGACGGTGGTTCACGGCCGTGGCGAGGCCTTCGAGCACTTCGGACTGGATCCGCTGGTCTCCAGTGATGTCTGCCATAAGTAAGGTTCCCTCGTCTTGCCGATCCGAGCTGACAGCGGGACCGGAAGAGTTAACCATCCGCCGCGCGCAACCGAAAGTTGAGCAGGGGGTGGCCGCTCATTATTGGCCTGATTGAGACATTGGCCCTGTGGGTACCCACGGGGGATACCCATCATGCACGGGTACCGCCATCGACCGCTAATACAGGGCTAGATATCGGCTCGATCACGCCTGCCCCGCCCGTCACAACACTGTTACCAACCTCGGTTAGGCTCGCCGTTGCTATGACGATTACGGGTATTGACTCGACAGGCCAGTCGGCCGGCGGGAACGTTCTGCCGCCCAACCACGAGGCCGACGCCGACGACCTGGACGCGGAGCTGCTCGCCCTGGAAACAGAGGTTGCCGGCTCGCCCATCTCGGTCATACCCGCAGTTGACGCCGCTGCGGAGAGTGAGCCGGAGGCTGCGCCACGGCCCCGATGGTGGCGGTCTCTCACCAGACGAGATCTTCTCGCTATAGGGACCTTCATAGCAGTAGCGATCTTCATCACCTTGCCGTTGTGGCTCAATGTTGATCATGAGTTGCGTGATGATCCACAGGATCAGGCATTCTTTGAGTGGATGTTGGCGCACGGTGCACGCGTGCTCACGGATGGCGTTTATCCGTTCTTCTCGGATCGCATGAATTACCCCGATGGGGTGAACATGATGGCCAACACCTCGGTGCTGGCCGTTTCGCTGCCGATGACGCCGATCACTGTGATGTTCGGGCCGCATGTGGCGTTCAACGCGTTTCTTACTCTCGCGTTGGCAGTTACCGGCGTCTCGTGGTATTTAGTGCTCTCGCGCCAGTTTGTGACCTCGCGGCTCGCCGCCTGGGTCGCCGCGCTGTTCGCCACGTTCGCGCCGAGCATGATCTCGCACGCCGGCGGTCACCCGAACATCGTCTCCCAGTTCCTGGTTCCGCTGATCATCTGGCGCACGCTCGCCCTGCGCACGCCGGGCCGCGCGATCCGCAACGGGCTGATCCTCGCGGGCCTGCTGGTCTGGCAGGCGTTCATCAACCTCGAGATCCTCTTCATGACCGCGGTCGGCCTCGGCATCTTCTGCACGGTCATGGCGATCTCCCGGCGCCGGTCCCGGCCCGCCGAGGTCGGCGCGTTCCTGCGCGGCCTCGGCATCGCCGCCGCCGTGACGCTGGCGACGCTGGCCTACCCCCTCTGCGTGCAGTTCTTCGGGCCGCAGAGCTACCGCGGGCTGCCGGAGTTCGTCCGATACTTCGGCGCCGACCTGGGCTCCTTCACCGCGTACGCGCAGCGCTCGGTGGCCGGTAACACGATCAACGCGGGCCGCCTCGCCCAGAACGCCTCCGAGGAGAACGCGTTCTTCGGCTGGGGCCTCGTCATCCTCTTCTTCGGGCTGGTCGCCTGGATGCGCCGCAGCGTCGCCGTGGTGACGCTGGCCGGCGTCGCGCTGCTCTTCGGCGCGATGTCGCTCGGCCCGCGCATCCGGCTCAACGGCGTCGACACCGGGGTGCCCGGCCTCTGGTCGCTGCTGCACAGCGTCCCGGTCCTCAACTCGGCGGTGCCGACCCGCTGGGCGCTGGCGATCGCGCCGATCGTCGGCATCATCCTGGCGCTCGGCTGCCAGCGCGCGTCGGACCTGATGAAGACCCAGCCCGCCGCCCGCGGCCCGGTGCGGGTTGCGATGATCACGGCGGTCGCGATGGCCCTGGTGCCGCTCGCGCCGACCCCGTTGCGCACCACGCCGATGGACCCGGTCCCGGAGTTCGTCACCTCGGGCGCCTGGAAGCAGTACGTGGACGACAACCACACGCTGGTCGCCCTGCCGCTGCCCGACAGCTCCTACCCGGACCCGCTGCGCTGGAGCGCCTACACGGGCCAGGACATGCGGATCGCGAGCGCGTACGCGCTGCTGCCGAACCAGAACCCGCTGGACCCGACCGACCGCTCGGCGCTGTTCGCGCCGCCGTGGCGGCCGACGAGCGGCCTGATGGCGTCGATCAAGCAGGGCAACCCGATCCCGGAGATCACCGACACCCGGCGGGAGATGACCCTGGCCGACCTGCGCTACTGGAAGGCCGCCGTGGTCGTGCTCACCCCGCAGGTCCGCGACATCGAGATGCTGCGCGCGATGACCGATCTCCTGGGCTTCCAGCCGACCTGGACGGGCGGCGCCTGGATGTGGGACGTCCGCAACCTCGTGGACGCGCAGCGCGCCGACCAGTAGGGCGGGGTGCTCAGGCGGCGCTGATGCAGCAGCCGGCGCACACCTTGGGCTTCGGCAGGGTGAAGGCCAGGCAGCAGGTCTTGCGCTGCACGTCCAGCTTTCCGGCCCGGCCCGGCACCAGCTCGATCAGGTCGTCGACGCCGAGCGCGCCGAGCAGCGTGGCGATGGTCTCCGCCGAGGGGCCGGGCAGCACGTCCGCCGAGCGCAGCACCGCGTGGGCCACGCCCGAGGAGAGCGAGCCGAGCAGCGTCCGCGTGCCCAGCCGCGCCCTGCCGTGAATCGCGTCCAGCAGCGGCGCCAGGTGCTCGTCGAGCAGCGACCGGCGCAACTCCTCGAGCAGCGCGGCCTCGTCGGCGACGACCCGCACCTGGGGCAGGCCGCTGAGCGCCAGAGGATCGGTCGGCAGCAGCGCCACCGTGATGTCGGTGCGCAGGCCCAGGGTGACCAGCGGGCGCGGGTCGGCGAAGTGCAGGAGCACGTCGCCGGCGGTCAGCAGCGGCACCCGGCGGGCCGACGCCCAGCCGAGCACGGCCGGCAGGGCCAGCCAGTAGGTGTAGGACTTCCAGGCCAGCGCGGCGGCGGCGTGCGGCTGGGCCTGCCAGCGGCGCCGCGACGAGTCGAGCAGGGTGTCGAGGCCGGCGCCGGCGAGGTGGGTGGCCGGCAGCCAGCCGGCCGGGTCCCGGACCAGCAGGTCCGGCGCGAGGCCGGGCAGCTCGGTGCTCGTGCCGAACATGGCACGCAGCGTCGCCGTCACCGGCGCGAGCGGCCGGTCGGTGCTGGTGAAGTGACCCGCGAGGGCGCGGTCCAGGGCCGTGGTCACCGGTGGCCGCCGTTCCGGCCGGGGCTCAGCGGCTGCTGCTGCCGGATCACCACTGTCACCTCGCCAAGCCTCGTCGGTCTCTCCGGACGGCCCACCGTACCTTGTTAAGGCTAACCTAACCACCGGAGGAAAACGCCTGTTTGCTCGCCCTCAGACAGGTGTTTTTGGGCCAAATACCCCTAGCGACGGTGTCTTAACCGAGCGTTATGCCGTTGCCGGTTTCGTCAAGGTATCTGTCGGCAACGCGCTACTAGCCCCTTACGGACACCTGAAGGCCGGACACTGAAATTCCTGTCGCAAAGGGGACATCCGTGATGACCACCTCGCCTGTCGAGAGGGCTGCCGACCAGTTCGTGTCGGCACTCTCGCAGTGGCGGGTCGAGCGCGGGATGACGAAGAAGCAGCTTGCCGCGCGCATGGGGTTCGATCCGTCGTATGTCAGCCACGTCGAGGGCCGGCGGCACAAGCCGACCGAGGACTTCGCGAGGCGCGCGGAGGCGGTCCTGGCCGCCGGCGGGGTGATCTGGCAGCGCTTCCAGGAGTACGACGACCTGCGGCACGCCCGCGGCCCCCTGCTGCACCGGGACCCGCCCGTGCCCGCGCAGTGGATGCCGCCCGGCACCGGCCTCATCGTCGAGCAGGAGATCGCCGAGCTCACCTACACCGACCACGCGTACCGGTGTGTGATCCGGCGGGCGCTCTACAACGCGGGCGTCGAGCCGGTGACCCGGTACCTGGTCAAGATCGCGGTCGACCGCTACCCGCACGACCCGGCGGGCTCCAACCGGCACCACCGGCAGCACCCGCTGAGCTTCGAGGAGATGGACCTGCGCGCGGTCGCCGGCGAGGGCGCCGAGCCCGAGCGGATGCAGTGGCGGCTCAAGCTGGACCGGGACGCGGCCAAGGAGGTCTGGCTGCTCTTCCAGAACGAGCACGGCCAGTTCCCCCTCTACCCCGGCGAGCGGACCGCCATCGAGTACGCCTACAGCGTGGGCGAGGAGAAGTGGGGCCAGTGGTTCCAGCGGGCCGTGCGCCTGCCCACCCGCAACCTCACCGTGCGCCTCGACTTCCCCGCCGAGTTCGAGCCGCAGGTCTGGGGCGTCGAGACGTCGCTGGCCGCCGAGGTACCCGTCCGCACCCCGCTGGAACGCCACTACGACGCGCGCCGCGCGGTCTTCGAATGGTCGACCGACGCGCCGCTGCTCAACGCCCGCTACCGCCTCGAATGGCGGTTCCGCGGGCCGGCCGCACCGACCACACCGGACGAAGGAGTCCCCAAGCCCCAGAACAACGGACACGAGCTGAGAGCGAGCCAGCGGATGCGCGGAATAGGCATCGTGCAGCGCGGCGCGGACCTGCTCCGCCAGCGCGCCCGGCACTTCCAGCTACCCCGGGAGGAGGCGGCCTCCCGGGAGGCGGTCGCCGGCCTCCGTACCGCCCTCGACCGGCTCGAGGGTCTGCACGACTTCAGCAAGGGCGTCGGGCTGGCCGCTCCGCAGATCGGCCTGGCGGTTGCCGCCGCCGTGGTACGCCCACCCGAGCGCGGCCCGGACCTGGTGGTCCTGCTGAACCCGCGGGTCGTCGACGAGTCGAGCGAGACCGACGAGCAGTACGAGGGCTGTCTCTCCTTCTTCGACTACCGCGGGCTGGTCGTCCGGCCGCTGCGGGTCGACGTCGAGCACGCCCGCTACGACGGCACCCGGGTGATCACCTCCTTCGAGCGGGCGATGGCCCGCCTGGTCAGCCACGAGATCGATCACCTCGACGGCCGGCTGTACGTGGACCGGATGGCGCCGGGCACCAACCTCGTGCCGGTCGAGGAGTACCGCCAGACGGGCCAGCCCTGGAGCTACTGACGCCGGTCAGTCCGAGAAGCTGTCGTACTTGATCCGTACGGATGGGACCTGGAGCTCGGCCAGGGTCTTCAGGGTCGCCTTGACCATCGAGCCGGAGCCCGAGACGAAGAAGTCGTGCTCGTTCCACGGCCCGTAGCGGGCCACCACGTCGGAGATCCTGCCCTGCTCGCCGGAGAAGGTCGGGTCGTCGCTGCACGCGGTCACCACGGACAGCCAGGGGTAGCGGGCGGCCAGCCGGTTGAGCTCGGCCAGGTCGTACAGGTCGTCGCGGGTCCGCGCGCCGAAGAAGACGTGCACCCAGCGGGTCCGGTTGTAGCGGGTCAGCTCCTCGAGCAGCGACTTGATCGGTGCGAGCCCGGTGCCGCCCGCCACGAAGACCGCGTCCCGGGTCGAGCGGCGGTCCAGGTTCATCGAGCCCATCGGCGCGGCCAGCCTGATCATGTCGCCGACCTCGAGCCGGCGCACCAGGGCGCTGGAGACCCAGCCGGCGCCCACGGCCCGGACATGGAACTCGATCGTGTTGTCCCGGCGGGGCGCGTTCGCCGGCGAATAGGTACGCCACAGCCGCGGCTGGAATCGCGGGCACTCGATGCTGACGTACTGCCCGGCGCGGAACTCGAGCGGGTGCATCGGCATGACCGTGAAGACCGCGATGTCCTTGGCGCGTCGCTCGTGGGACATGACCTCCGCGTACCAGTACGGCGGGTTGGTGTCCGCCTCCGCGCCCGAGAGCATCTTGGCGGCGATCACCGCGTACGCGTCCGCCCACGCCTGGTCGTACTCGACGCCCCACTGTTCGCCCGCGAACTGTCGCATCGCCTCGATCAACGCCCCTCCGACAACCTCATAGTGATCCGGTTCCACGTGGAACTTGCGGTGGTCTCGGCCGAGGCCCCGCAGGTAGTCGTCGAACTTCTCCGGATCCTCCAGGGTCTGCACGGCGGTGACGATCGCGTTGAGCAACCGGGATCGCTGCACGTCCATGTGAACGGGGAAGAGGTCCCGCAGGTCCGGATGCGACAGGAAGATCCTCGCGTAGAAATAGCCGGCGACCTTGTCCTGATACTCCTCGACGAGGCTCCAGCTTTCCTTGAGCAAACGCGCGAGGTCTCCCATGTCCTTCAGCCTGGGCAGATCGGGCGGTTACGCATCGCACGGAAAGTGCGATCCATGCCGCAAAATCGCCGGCACTCGGCGCGTCGCTTGCCCCAATAGGTCCGAATGTGCCTAGTCGGTATCACTCGAACGACTGACACTTCTAGAGTGGTCGCGTGACGGCAGCCCTCGATCGCCCCCCGGCAACCCGCTACCAACTCCGCTGGGAGATAGCGATCGTGCTGCTCCTGTCGCTCGGCCATTCGGCCGTCTACGCGGTGGTGTCACTGGCGGCGAAGCTCACCGCCGGCCCGCCGCTCTCCGCGCAGGCGGCGGTGCTGAACCAGTCCCGGTCGCCGCGGATCTACCTCGACCTCACGTACCAGTTGCTGGGGATCTTCTTCGCGCTCGTACCGGTGCTGCTCGTGGTCTATCTGCTCAGCCGCGACCGGCTGGACCCGGCCCGCACGCTCGGGATCGACTTCCGCAGGCCCGCCGGCGACGCCGGCTGGGGCATCGCGCTCGCGGCGGCCATCGGCCTGCCCGGCCTGCTGCTCGTGTACGCGGCGGCGCGGCTCGGGCTGAACGCCCAGATCGTGCCGGCCGCACTGCAGGCGGTCTGGTGGGCGATCCCGGTGCTGATCCTCGCGGCGCTGCAGAACGCGATCCTCGAAGAGGTGATCGTGGTCGGCTACCTGGTGACCAGGCTCCGCGAGCTGGGCTGGCGAATCGGCTACATCGTCGCCGCCAGCGCGGTCCTGCGCGGCTCCTACCACCTCTACCAGGGCTTCGGAGCCTTCGTCGGCAACGCGGTGATGGGCGTCGTGTTCTCCCTCTTCTTCCTGAGGAAGGGCCGGGTGATGCCGCTGATCGTGGCGCACACCCTGCTCGACGTCGTGGCCTTCGTCGGCTACACCCTGGTGCCGGACCGCTGGCTCACCTGGCTCTGATCCCGGTAGTAGACGGTGGCGCGCGCGGCCATCGCCCGGGCGGCGCCCCGGCTGTTCAGCGTGGCCGCCAGCAGGCTCGTGCCCGGGAAGTAGTGGTTGACCAGCCTGATCGCGGCCCAGCCGCCGGCGTGGACGGCGATCCTGCGCCCCAGCCGCCAGGTCGCCTCGGTCAGCCCGGTGCCGCCGTAGCCGTGCCCCCGCGCGGCGGCGAGCGCGGCCACGGCGTCCTCGCGGCCGGGATGCACCCGGGTGAGTACGAGAAGGTCGGCGGCGCGATCGGGGTCGGTCGGATCCAGGCCGTAGGCCGCGGCGACGTGCAACGCGAGCTCGGCGTGGGTGAACGCGGCCGCGCCCAGGAGCGCGACCGGGGCGTACGCGCCGGCGACGGACGCCAGCAGGCTGCTCACGCTCCCGAACCGGGTGACCTGGTCGACCGCCAGCCGCGCGAGCCCGTCCGGGGTCGCGGCCGGGTAGGCGGCCCGGGTGCGGCTGGCCCACTGCTGGGCCCGGGGGCCGATGGTCTGTGTGGCGGCGAGCGCGAGAAGCTCGGGCGAGTGGCCGGGGTCGGCGATGATCGCCGCCCACGCCTCGGTGTGGGGAACGGACTCGCTGTCCGTCGCGGGCGCGGCCGGACGCGGAAGGGTCGGTTCATCGGGGGCCACGGCCCGCGGCTGTCCCGGTGCCGTGGCCGGGGGCTCGGCAGCCAGGGGTGTCGCCCCGGTTCCGCCTGCCTGCGGTCCGGGGGTGGGCGTGGCCGCCGCCGTTTCCTCGTCGGGAACGGTGGTCATGTCCGGGGTAACGACGGCCGGTGCGACCTCCGCGGCTGCCGCCTTGAGCTTCGTGACCGCCCTCTTCGCCGCCGCCTTGGCCGGCGCGCCGGCGCCGCTCGGGGCCGCCTTGGCCGTCTTCGCCGCGGGCGGGGTGCCTGCCTTGGCCGGCTGGGCCTTTGCGGGCGATGTTTTCGCGGGCTGGGCCTTTGCGGGCGATGCCTTCGCCGGCTGGGCCTTGGCGGGCGATGCCTTCGCGGGCTGGGCCTTCGGGGCCTGCGCCTTCGCCGGCGGCGCCGGCTCGGCGGTCGGCGGCGTGGGTGCGGTCACCTCGACCCTCGACGGCTGGATCTTGGCCGCCGGTTGGGTCCTCGGCTGAGCCTTGGCCGCCTTCCTGGCCGGCGGATTCTGCGGCGGCGTCCCGGCCCTGGCGGGGCGCGGCGGTGCCGGCTCCGTGGCGTCTGCGGGCGTACCGGAGGATCTTTTGCCCTCAGACGGCGGCCGGAAGGTCACCGCGGGGGGTGCCTTCGCGGGTTTGCCAGGGGGAGTTGGCTGGTCAGGCGTGCTGAACGCGGGGTTCGGCGTCCGCGGACGCCGCTGCGTCGACTCATTCTCCTCCATGCCGTGGCAGCCTAGCCTGGTCACGGCCGTTTCACCTGCTGGAAGACCGTGCTGTCGGTCGATTCCTGCGAATTTCGAGGCGCGGCGCGGCGGAGGGGCAACCTCTTTGCCGGGCCCCGGGGCAGTCCGGTATCCTCAACCGTCGGTGGCTTGCAGGCCCCCGAGGAGACTTCGCCTAGTCCGGTCTATGGCGCCGCACTGCTAATGCGGTTGGGGTTTTATAGCCCCTCCCGGGTTCGAATCCCGGAGTCTCCGCTCGTGCACCTTCGGTCGTGATCCGCGGAAACGTGGATCACGACCGTTTTGCTTTCCTCCCCGATCCTGGTGTCGGGTGCCACCGGGCCGGGCCGAACCCCTTCGCCGACCGGATCGTCGCGCCCTGTGTCATCGGTCATCGCATCGATGGCTTACGTGGTCCGTTCGGTACCCTCTTACACGCATCTGACAACGCCTGACGATGCGTCTGACCTGGGGGACTGATGGAAGACCAGCGTGCTGCCGCCGAGTCGATTCAGGACGGCAGCGCCGCCGAAAGGTTCGCGGCGCAGTTGCGGAAGCTGCGGGCCGCGGTGGGCAGCCCGTCATTCCGGAAGATGGCCGGGCTCTCCGGCCGGATCTCGCACACGACGCTGCACGAGGCCGCCGCCGGGACCAGATTCCCCTCGTGGGAGACCACGCGCGAGTTCGTCCGGGCCTGTGCGGCTGACGAGGCCGAGTGGCGGCGCCGATGGGAGGACGCTCAGGGCCCGGGGACGGTCATCGCCGATCCCCCGGCCGCCGGGACGTCCCAGGCCGTGGAGACTCCGGCGCCCGGTGGTGCCGGCGGTGTCGCGTCCTCGGAGCTCGTGCCGGCAGGGCGGCGCGCGCTGCAGGCTGCCGCGGACGAGATCGTGGTCGCGCGACGGAACCGGTTGCCGTGGCTTGCCGCCGCGGCGGCCGTGGTGGTTGCGGTCGTCGTCCTGAGCGTCGCCGTCCACGACTGGTCGCCCCCGGCCGGCTCCGGCGCCGCCGCCGCGGCGGCCTCTCCGTCGGCGACGCCGTCACCGGCAGGGTTCTCGGACGCGCTGATTCCCGGGGACGCGAGCAAGTTCATCGCCGACGTCACCATCCCCGACGGCACCCGGGTGAAGGTGAACGCCCAGTTCGTGAAGGTCTGGGCGCTCGCGAACGTGGGAAAGGTCGCCTGGCACAACCGCTTCCTGGCCCGGATGAACCCCACCGATGACGGCTGCCGGGTGCCGGACCGGGTGTCGATCGGCGACACGCCGCCCGGGGAGCAGGTCATGATCAGCGTTCCGGTCACCGCGCCGGACCGCCCCGGGAAGTGCTGGGTCAGCTGGAAGATGGTCGACGAGAGCGGCCAGGCCTACTTCCCCAGCCGCCGGCCGGTCTATTTCATGGTCACCGTCACCGGCTGAGCGTCCCGGCGGGTGTCAGAGCGCGACGAACGGCGTCAAATCCCGCCGCCGACCAATCTGACAACACCGCATTCACCGAGGTCATTGGCGCCCTGGCGGAACTGACAGTTCCGCGGGGTACCGAACAGCAGATCCCTTCTCGCAGTGTGATGTCCGTTCCGAACGGGACTCATCACCTACGAGGAGGATCGACCATGCGCCGTCCCCGGTTAGCCGTCGGACTCGCCGCGCTCTGCGTGGCGGTCGGCGTACCGACCCATGCGTGGGCCGGGACCTCCGGCGCCACCACGCAGCGGGCCGTCACCACGGCAGCGCGGCCCGTGGTGGACATGGAGGCCACCGTCCTGGCCGCCCAGATCGACCCCCGCCGTGCCGACCACACGCTGACACCGGGCGCGAAGAACTCCGTGCTCGCCGTCGAGCAGGCGCTCCAGGCACAGAGCCTGCTGGACGCGCAGTGGGTCGACGGCTACTTCGGCACCGAGACCGTCTCGGCGTACGCGGCATACCAGCGCTCGCTCGGATACGCCGGCCTGGACGCCAACGGGCTGCCCGGCACGACGTCGCTGACGAAGCTCGGGCAGAACCGCTACACCGTCGGCAACACGATCGGTGCGGGCGCCAAGGTCCAGCGTGACGGGTACGTCGTCGACGCCCGTACCCAGGCGATGCTGGCCGAGGCCCAGCGGCTGCTCGGCCGGACCCTGGTACTCGAGCAGGGCTCGTACAACCCCGGAGGCGACCCGACCTCGGCCGGTACGCACGACGGCGGCGGTGTCGTCGACATCTCGGTCACCGGCATGACCGCGGCCAAGCGCACCGCCGTCGTACGGGCCCTGCGCCAGGTCGGCTTCGCCGCCTGGGTCCGTGACCCCAGCCAGGGTGACTGGCCGTGGCACATCCACGCCGCGGCGATCAACGACACGGACCTGTCCAGCCAGGCGCAGCACCAGGCCGGCGACTACTACCTCGGCATGAACGGCCTGGCCAACCGCGGCCCGGACGACGGCCCCCGGATCCCGATCAAAACCTGGGAGCAGTACCAGCGCGGGCAGTGACCCGCAAACCACCCCTCGCCGTCCACGAAAGGACACCATGAACATCCGCAAGAGCCTCGCCGTAATCGGCGCCGCACTCGCCGTCACCACGTCCATCCTGAGTGCCGCTTCGCCGGCGTCGGCGGCGTCCCGCGACGGAGACTGCGACAGCGGCGAGTTCTGCTACTACTACAACAGCAACCAGGCGGGTTCGATCTCGGACTTCTCCGAGACGGTCGAGGACTACGGGACGACGCAGCCGTCCTGCTACGAGTTCAAGGGCTCGGGCAGCGGCCAGGGCGTCTGCGTGAAGAACAACGCCGCGTCGGTGTGGAACCGCACCGGCAAGACCGTGCGGGTCTACTTCAACAGCGACTTCGGCGGATCGAGCCAGTCGTTCGCGAACGGGGCGAAGGCCAACCTCAACGCCACGCTGAAGAACAACAACGCCTCGCACGACATCGGCGGCACCGCCGGCGGCACCAACCCGGCCGACCCGCGCGCGTCCGAGGCCATCGCCTTCGCGAAGGCGCGGCTCGGGCACACCGACTGGAACAACGAGTGCGAGCTGTTCGTCGAGCGGGCCTTCGGCACCAGCGGCCGGTTCGCCACGGCGCTGACGCACTACCAGTGGCAGCGGGACAGCGGCCGCATCCACACCGGCTCGGTGCCGCCCGCCGGAGCCGCGGTGTTCTTCACCTCCACCACGTCCGCCGGGCACATCATGCTCTCCATCGGCGGCAACAGCGCCATCAGCACCGGCCCGAGCGTCTACCAGACCAACACGTTCCGGAACCGGTCCGACTACCTGGGCTGGGCGTACGTCCCGAGCAGCTGGTGACCCGGATGACCACCCTGAAACGAGTTCCCGGCATCCTGGCCGCCCTGGCAGCTGCGCTCGTCGGCATCGCGGTGGCGCCCGGCGCGGCGTCCGCCGCCGACCGGGACGGCGGCTGCGACAGCGGCGAGTTCTGCTACTACTTCAACAGCAACCAGGCCGGCTCGATCTCCGACTTCACCGACTCCCAGGACGACTACGGCGCCACTCAGCCGTCCTGCTACGAGTTCAAGGGCGCGGGCGAAGGCCAGGGCGTGTGCGTGAAGAACAACGCCGCGTCGGTGTGGAACCGCACCGGCAAGACCGTGCGGGTCTACTTCAACAGCAACTTCGCCGGTGCGAGCCAGGACTTCGCGGCCGGCGCGAAGGGCAACCTCAACGCCACGCTGAAGAACAACAACGCCTCGCACGAACTGCTGAGCACGGGCGGGCCCACGGGCTGCAGCACCGACGGCACCAACACCCAGCTGCCGAGCACCATCCTGGTCTACCGGGTCAGCCTCGGCCGGGTCGACCGGGTCAAGTTCAAGACGTACGTCAAGAACGTCCTCCCGAACGAATGGGTGCCGAGCTGGCCGGACGCCTCGCTGGAGGCCGGCGCCGTAGCCGTCAAGAGCTACGGCTGGTACTGGGCGCTGCACTCGACCCGGAAGACCTCCGGCGGCCAGTGCTACGACGTCCGCGACGACACCGGGGACCAGGTCTACCGGCCGTCATCGGCGCAGGCGTCGACGTCCTCCGCGGTGGACAGCACCTGGTCGTCCCGGATGACCCGGAGCGGCAACATCCTGCAGGCGCACTACTGCGCGACCACCACCCAGTGCGGCGGCTGGGTCGACGGGGACTGGCTGTCGCAGTACGGCTCGCGCGATCTCGCGAACGCGGGTAAGAGCTACTCTGCGATCCTGCGCCACTATTACAGCGACGTGACCGTCTCCTGACGCCACGCGCGCCGACCGCGTCGCCTGCCGCAGATCCGCGGCGGGCGGCGCGCTCGTGGCGGTAAAGGGGGAATGTTGTGAGGGCCGATGCGAGTCCGCCGGTGCGGGAATACGTGGGCTTGATCTGGATTGATGACTAGCCGGGCATTCGCCTGCGCGTCCTCGCCCGGTCCCTCGCCGAGGCCACGTCCCGCGTCATAGAAGAGCACGGATCAGGCCACGTCATCTCCATCTGGAACGAGGACGACGCGGCGCGGCCGCGCTAGGTCTGCTCCCGGCCCGTCGGCCGGTCGGCCGGACCGCTTCGGCGAGGTGGCCCGGCTCGAGGGGTCCTGAGGCGTGAGCGCTGTGCGGCACAGCGCGACACCCACCGGAATTTAGGCGTCACCCGGCGACATGCTAAAGTCGTTACTCGCAGGTCCGGAAGCACCTAAAAACCCCTGGACCAGCGGAAACGTAGCTCCACTCCGGTGGGCGCATCATCACGCGCCATCACGGAGAGTGGCTGTGCAGGCGCCCGTAGCTCAATGGATAGAGCATCTGACTACGGATCAGAAGGTTAGGGGTTCGAGTCCCTTCGGGCGCACAAATAGAGTAGGGCCTCTCACCGCAGGTGAGAGGCCCTTTCTCGTGGAGCTACGCCGATCGCGGGAACTTTAGGATCTTGGCTAGGCCCTCGCCCGTTGCAAGATCCGTTGCAGAACTCGCCACGGCTTGATCGATCTTCTTCTCTTTGCGCTGCTTCTTGGCCTTCTTCGCCTTGCTCTTCTTCGCAGGCTTTTCGGGCTCGCCCCACAGCAGAGCACCGACCCGCTTCGATGCCTCCTGCCGGAGTTCGTCAATGACGTGCTGATACCGGCGCAGCATCCGCCGATCTGACCAGCCCATGACGGCCATCACAGTCTGCTCGTCGATCCCCTGCAACAGCAGCATGGTTGCCGCCGTGTGCCGCCCGTCGTGCACCCGTGCGTCGCGGACGCCGGCCTCTTGAAGTAGCGCCTTCCAGTCTTGCCAGTCCGCGCGGGCGTCGATGGGACGCCCGTTGGGCTGGCACCACACCAGGCCGAAGTCTTCCCACATCTCGCCGGCCGCGGCGCGCTCGTGGTCTTGGTGGCGTCGGTGGCGGACGGCCCGTTCGATCATCTGGGGGGCAAGGGCAATGCGGCGGTCGCCGGCGGCGCTCTTGGTTTCGGTGAAGACGATTCCGCCGCTCCGCTTCTTCGGGCACAGCCGGGCGTGGCCGGCGCACCCGGGCGGGCAAACGGTGGTGCACGTCTTCGGGTCGCGGTGGGTGGCGCAGCCCGGACGCGGGCGACGCTGCGGGCACCGGTCGACGCGCTGCTTGGTGCAGTCGGCCGGCTCTTTCCCGCAGCCGTGTTGCCAGCGCGGGGGACAGGGTGTCGTTCGGCAATGCGGGCGAGCACAGTCCGCGGGGTCGGTGCAGCCGTGCTCCCATTTGCGTCGTTCGGCCTTGCGCCGCACGGTGAGCCAGCCGTCGGGGTCGAGTCCCATCGGCTTATCCCTGGTGGACTTCGCCGGGCGGATCCACGGCAACCCGAGAGCTTCACCCTGGCGCAGTCCCAGCGGCAGCCCGATGGACCACCGCGTCCCGTTGCGGCGGTGTTCGCACACCCCCAGGATGGCCTTGACTTCCTCGACGAATAGCGGAGTGACTTCCTCTTCGACGAGTTTGGGCCGCCAGGTCATGAAGTCCATGGGGTTGTGCCCGATGAGCTTGCGTCGCACGGCGTCGTTGAGCGCCGCGCGTAGTACCCGGAACACCGAATGGACGCTCGCCGACGAGAGCCCCTCGGCGGTGTCGTCGTCGGCGTCCCGGGCGATAGAACGAAGGAAGTCCTCGATAACGTCGGCGTTGAGCAGGTCCAGGCGCCACCATCCGAGGCCGGGGTTGAGCCATTTGCTGACAGCCCAGCCATATGAACCGTTCTTCGTGTTGTAGCGCCACTCGTTGTTGGGGTTGGCCAACCAGTCGGTCAGATACTCCGACAGCAGCGGAGTCCGCCCCGGTTTGGTGACCTCACCGGCAACCATGTTCTTTTGCAGGTCACGGACTTTCGCCCTGACGGCGTCTTCGGTCTTTCCCTGCCGGTGTCGTCGATCGACTTTCCCGTTAGGGAGCGTGCCGACAGGGACATATGCGTGATAGTCGCCATCGGCGCCGAGGTAAATCTCGACCATTGAATCAAGCTCGGGGATGGTCTTACGCGGTCGACCCACGCGGAAACTCCAAAGTGGACTGAGGGGCGGCGCGTCGTGCCGTCGCGCCGGAAGGGAATGTGGCGGCCGTGAAGCCGCGAGAATCAACCTCGGGCGGCGCGTCGCCGGGTGAGATCGGCGCCGCGTGGCTCGTGGGGTTCCGGCATGGTGACTGCCGTGCGCCAGAGGTTCATTGCGGCTTCGAGCGTGTGCCGTAGTGCGGCCCGCGCGGCTTCAGGTACGGATGCGTCGGCGAGTACCCGGTTTATCTCGACCACGATCGGGTCGTACTCGGACTCGTCGGGCGCGAGGTCCAACTCTGCGGCGGTGACGAGCCCAAGCGCGATGGCGGCGCGACGAGGGTTGATGCCGAGCACGATGCACACCTTGCGCACGTACTTCAGGTCCGGGCGTGCTCCGTCGCCGGCCTCCCACCGCAGGTAGGTGGATCGGCTGATGCCTGAGCGCTGGATCACATCGTCTTGAAGAAATCCAGCCTCACGGCGCGCGCTGCGCAGGAGATCGGCGAAGGCAGCGCCTTCGGGGGTCACGTCGTCGCGCATGGCGACACCATAGCCGCTGGTCACGGGTGCCGCGCGTCTCACCCGTGAGACTTCTACTCGCTCCGTCACCGCTGTCTCCTCGGTCCGGGGGTTGATTGCAGCGTGTAGCAAAAGGCTCATGAGTGAGACACTAGCTGCTATCTCACTTCAGCAACAGCGGGAAAGTCCTCTTGATGTTGCACTTACGACACCTTACGGTGGGCGACATGGCCCTAACGCGAGCAAGACTCAGGAGTGTTGGAGACGAGACATCACACGTTGTCCTCAACGAGGATCTTTTCCGTACTCGGACGCGAGCGCTCGGCGCCCGTACCGACGTAGAGCGCTGCGTCGTCGCCGGGATCTCCCGGGCGAGCCTGTACCGGTGGCGGACCGGCGCCGTCACCCCGTCGTTCGATGCGCTGCGCAACGTGGCGCGGCGTCTGGACGTCGACCTCAGCCAGCTCGTTCGTGAGGTGCCCGATGAGCGTGCGTGAGTCGCCCGAGCTGATGCTGACGGTCAAGGAGGCCGCCGCTCAACTCAAGCTCAGTCCGAGCTACGCCAAGAAGCTGATCGCCTCCGGCGAGCTCCCGAGCGTGAAAGTCGGTCGCTGCCGCCGTGTGCGCACCACCGACCTTGGCGCCTACGTCGACGGGTTGACGTGTGACATCGCACCGAACCGTGCAGGGCGTCCGACGGGCTCCGTGGAGGCGGCATGACGGTCGACCACGCTGCGGCCACGACCGTCCGACGCGAGCCGTCACCGCTGCTCACGGCCCACCGGTCTCACGGTCATCCGCCCACCGCCGCGCGGGTGACCACTGATTCCTCGGCGCCGACCCTGGCACGTAAGCCGAGCCGCGAGCGCGTGTTCGCTGCGGTGATCAGCCATCACGGCCGCCACGGCTACGCCCCGACCGTACGCGAGCTGGCCGCGGCCACCGATCTCGGCGTGTCCACGGTGGCCTACCACCTTGACGGCCTGGTCGCCGCCGGCCGGCTGACCCGCCGGCCCGGTCTGGTCCGCACGCTCGTCCCGGCGCCGGCCGCGGTGCGGTCGGCATGAGCGACCTACTGGTCGTCGCCGTCGTCCTGGTCGTGCTCTGCACGGTCGGCGCTGCTATTTCGCTGGCGGAGGCCAACGACCGAGTCAATGGCGCGCTTGCCGCGTGCGACGCCCTCACCCCGCCGCGGCAACGACGCCCGGCGAACGTCTCGACGATCTCAACGACAGGAGCGCTCATGTCCCCTCACACTGCCGATCCGGCGGGCAGCGATCAGGCGCCGCGCGGACTGGCCGCGGTACTGGCCGCCGTCGTCGGCCCCGAGGCCGCCCACCACGCCGCAATCGAGTTCGCGGTGACGGAGGCAGCGTCCGGGCACGTCGACTGCGCCCGCGAAGCGCTGCGAGGTCTGCCCGTCGAGCACCTCCGCGCAGCGATTACCGGTACCGCGGTGGTGTCGCACCTCTGCGCCGGACTCCTGATCGATCGATCCACGACGCCGGCTGACACGTCGCCCGCACGGCCGTAGTTGCCGCCGCCGGCTCGTCGGGACTGGGCTCGACGAGCGGCGGCGACCCGCGGTTCCGCCCACCGCCGGACAGGGGAATTCACCATGATCACGGCTGACCGGCTGGCCGCCTACGGCCACCGACTCGTCAGCGCCATCCAGCAGGGCAAGCCCGACGGCGCGCTCGACGCCCTCGCGCGCCTGGACCGCGCCGAACTGGAACACCTCGTCATGCTGCTGGCCGCCAGCGTCCCCGACACTGACCGGCCCGGCCTGGACGACCTGGTCCGAGAACGATTCGCACCGACTCACGGGTGGCGAGGATGAGCCGCCGGAATGCGCGCGTCGCCTGCCAACCCGGCCCGCCGCTGCTCTACCGCGGCGAGGTGTTCATGGACTGGCACACCCACCGGTCGGCGGCTTCGCCCGGACCGTGCCGAGCGTGCGGACGGCCCACCACGCTGCACGACTGCACCGGCGCGCTTTGTCACAAGGTCTGCGCCGAACGCGAGGCCACCAGCGAACTCGCAGCGCCCGCCGCCGGCCGCCGCGCCCGCGGCCGGCGCGGTCACCTGTCGTTGGTCGGTGGTGGCTGATGCCGTGGGCGAAGTTCTCCGACACCGCCGCGCACCACCCGGCAGTGCTCGCCCCGATGGCCTTCGACCCCGCCGCGTGGCAACCACCGCGGTGGACGCAGGCCGACGTGGTCAACCTGCTCCTCGGAGTCTTCACCCGGTGCGCCGTGCAGTCCGCCGGCTACCTCACCGACTACGTCATCACGCCCGGCGTGCTCGCCAGCACCGCCGGCGACAACTGGCGGCACTGGGCGACGCTGATGGAACGCGCCGGCTACCTGACCCCGGCCGAACTGGACGACGGCGGCCCGGCCTGGCGCCTGGTCGACGACCCCACCAACCTCGTGCACATCCGGCTCAAAGACGAACTGGAGTGGGAGCGGCAGCGCAAACGCGACAACGGCAACCCGGCGCTCACGGTCGCTGTGCGGCTGCGCGACGGCGACGCCTGCCGCTACTGCGGCGTCATCGTGGTCTGGGGCGACCAGCGCGGCGGCCGCGGCGGCACCTACGACCACCGCATCGCCGGACAGGCCGCGGCCAGCCCCGACGACCTGCGCGTCGCCTGCCACGCCTGCAACGCTCGCCGGTCCAACAAGGCCGACGCCGATGATTGGTGCCCGCCCCGGCCTGCACCGGCGGCACCGCACTACGGGCCGAAAACGGCCGCCATGCTGCGCGAGCACGGGCACCGTGTCCGCCGCTCCCGTACCCCGCGACCCGGCACCCGACCGGACCCCGCGACCAGCACCACCCGGCGACCCCGCACCCAGCGCGACACCGCCACCGACACACCCACCGGCGACCCGGCCACCAGCCGGACCCCGCACCGCACCACCGGCACCGCCCCGGCACCCAGCCCGAGCGCACCGGCCGCGACCCCGCACCCGGCGGAACCCCGCGATACCGACACCACCAGCACCACCCCGAGCACCATAACGCCGCCCGGTGCACGCGACCCCGCACCCAGCGGGACACCGCCTGATCAGCCGCAACACCAAGATCAAAAACGATTGGTCGATCCGGCGAATCGGCGGTCTCCGGAACCTGGATCACCGGGACGGGTAGGGACGGGACGGGAGCCCACCTCCCTGTACCCCTCTCCCGACATCCGCCCCCGCCCACCCAGGGGCCGCCGCGGACGCCGACGCCAGCAACCCACCTGACCCCTTCACGCGCACCCCTTGAAGGAGGAACACCCGCGTGTCTTTCCACCTGTGCGAATCTCCGCGCTGCTGGCGCAACCCCGATACCGGCGAACGCGAGCCCCACCCGGCGGCGCCCGGCCTGCTGCTGTGCTGGGCCTGCCGCGACCGGCTCGCCGGCGACCTCGACCGGCTGCCCGACATCTGCGCCGATCTGGAATCCGCGCTGGCCACGACCGGCGGCAACGCGGCCGGCCCGGTCGTGTCCGGCAGTAGGGAACGCGCCCTGCCCCTGAACATCGCCGCGGCGTACGCCCGTACCGAGATCCTGCCGGTGCTGACCTGCTGGTCCGTGCTGGTCGCGCACGAGCGGCGGCTACGCCCGCCCCGCCGCGACGCCGCGGTGCTCGCCCGGTGGCTGCGCCGGCACGTCGATTGGCTCGCCGCGTACCCGGCCGCGGGCGACGCCGCCGACGAGATCGCCGACGCGCGCCGCATCGCCTACCGGGGCGCCTACCCCAACCCGGTGCGCCGCGTCGAGCTCGGCGCGTGCCCGGTGCCCGACTGCGGCGGCACCGTCCACGCGATCGTGCGCGACCCGGCCGCCGTCCTGCCGTCCGCGGCAGCATGCGACACCACCGCCGCGCACGAATGGTCCATGCCGGAATGGCCGCGGCTGCGCCGAGCGATGCGAGCCGCCGCATGAGGTGGCTCGCCGCGGACGAGGCCGCCGCCATGATCCGCCGCGGTGTGCCCGCGGTGTACCGGCTCGCGCACCGGCACGGCTGGCGCCGCTACGTCCATCAAGGACGCACCTACTACGACCCGCGTGACGTAGAGCACACCGTTAAGGGATTGACCAGATAGGAGCGGGTGGGAGATCGTAAACGTCAAGTTGGTGGATTCTACCCACTGACCGACACTCAAGCCCCGCGGCGCCGATTCGGCCCGCGGGGCTTTGTCGTGGCCGCGCCCGGCCCGCCCCGGTCGCACCGGGCACCACACCACAACCCCACGGGCCGCAGCGTCGACCCCGCGGGCAGGCCGGGCGCGCACCACCCAATCTGACGGAGGTGACTCGAACCGTGCTCACCTCCTACTACGCGAGCGACCGGGCCCGCCTGTTCCTCGGCGACGCCCGCACCGTCCTCGCCGGCCTGGACACCGGCAGCGTCGACGCCGTCATCGCCGATCCGCCCTACTCCTCCGGCGGCATGGTCCGCGGCGACCGCACCGCCAGCGTGCACACCAAATACGTCAACAACGACAGCATCAGCGGGCAGACGTTGCCGGCCTTCATCGGCGACACCCGCGATCAACGCGGTTACGCCTTCTGGTCAACGTTGTGGCTCACCGAGGCCGCACGGATCACCCGACCCGGCGGGGTCGTCGCCGTGTTCACCGATTGGCGGCAACTGCCGACCGTCACCGATGCCGTCCAAGCCGCGGGCCTGGTCTGGCGCGGCGTCGTCGCATGGTGCAAACCCAACGGGCGCCGAGTGCCGGGCCGATTCGCCAACAACACCGAGTACCTGGTCTGGGGCACCCACGGCCCCCGCCCGCTCGACACCCTGCCGTACGCCCTGAACGGGCACTACGTGCTCAACACGCCCCGCAACCGCGTGCACATCACCGAAAAGCCCGTCGAGCTGTTACGCGAGCTCGTGCGCATCGCCCCTCCCGACGGAACCGTTCTCGACCCGTTCACCGGCTCCGGCTCTACCGGCGTCGCCGCGCTGGCCGAGGGGCGCCGGTTCGTCGGCGTCGAGATCGACCCGCACTGGGCGGCGGCTACCGCCGGCCAGCTCTCCCACGCCGAGGACCAGGCCGCCACACCGGCGTGAGCGCCCCCGTCAGGGGTTACCAGGGACGCGCAACCGGTAGCCGTGGCCTCGTCGCAAGCCGGTCCAATTCACGGCCTCAAGGCGCCTTCTCCACGGGGGTCGCTATGCCCACCGGTCTCAAGGGGCGCCCGTACCGCAGGCTCACTCATCAGGTCTTCGCGGAAGAGACCCACTGCTACCTGTGCGGCGGCTACGTCGACCAATCCCTGCCGCGTACGCACCCCATGTCCCGCACTGCTGACCACGTGCACGAGCGACAACTAGGCGGGGCGCCACTCGACAGAGCCGGCCTACGCCTCGCGCATCGACGCTGCAACGGACGCAAGGGCGCGCGGGTGCGCCACGCCTTGGCGCGCGACGGGGCAGCGCTTAAGCCCATGACCTTCGACATCCACGTCGACGTGAGCGCCCTATGACGGGGGCGGGGGTCGAAGTTTCGGCGTACGCGCCCGGCTGACCCCACGCCCAGGGTCTCCCATCTATCCCCCCGCGGGGGTGGGGAAAGGTGGTGTCATCGGCTACCCCAAGTGGACCGATCCATGTGCAGTGAGTGCAAGATTGCGTTGGTGGAGCAAGGCGACCAAGTCGCTCGGACCCTCCAGCTTTCCGAGGTCTTCAGTGGTGATCAAAAGGATCCGTATCCCACGAACGAGCGCGGCCGCGCCAATCGCGTGAGCCCGGCCTCTGTGTTCCTGGTGTCCGGTTATTCCGTTGGCCGCAGCTAGCACGCCAAGAGAGCATCCTCGATCTGCTAGCACATTGACGAAATACCCGAGCGTGGTGCTGTCGACTGGGTTTGACCAATTCTTGCACTCTACGAGAAATATCTCGGGGAGCATCCGAAGCCCACCTTGAACCTTCTCGTTAGCGACAGTGATGTCGACCTCTTCGGTTCCGTAATAGTTGAGAGTATTGCGTTGCACCTGGCAGCCAGGAACGGATTCCAGCAAGTATGAGAGCAGATTCTCGTAGCGTCTTCCGCGACGCTCCGGAGTGCTGCCAGGGTCGCCTGCGCGACGCAGGTATGTGGCAACTCTGGCTTCAAACATGCTCGCCATTTAGCGGTCCAGTCCGTGAATAATGGCGTTGCGCTCGTTATTCAGCACCGTTGCTAGCGGTTCGTGACGCAGGCGACGAGTAAGTTCTTCGATGTCAAGCACTATTACGTTCGGCCATGCTCCACCCTTTGGATTGCTAATCCGACCGGCTGGCTTCCATCTATAGTAGAGCAGCAGGGACCAGGGAGCATCGCGCGTGAGGGCGTAGAGCTGTAGCTTTTCGAGGGTTTCTCGTGCAACTGGCCCCTTGCGAAGAATTTTCACCTCAACAAGCAGTGGTCCCGGAATGAATCGCTCGGTTCCGGGCACCCAGGCGGCCATGTCGCCAATTCCCTCGTCGTCAGAGGTTGCTACAACCTCCGCCCCCGATGCCTTGAAAAGTCGTAAGGCAAGATCTTCAAGACGTCGTGCCGTTGATTGGATCGCCTCGCCGAAACCGGAGATCTCAAAATCCTGACGGAGTTCGGCCAGTTCTCGACTAATCAGTTTTAGATCGAAGGAGTCTGTCCGTCGGGGTGGTATGGCCAGTTCTGACGACTTTCCAACCGACTGAAGAAACAGGCTGAACTGGCTAGCTAGGGCGACTCTATTGTTGGTGGGGATACGCGCCACTGGCAGCGAGAATAATGCTGCGTCAAGGCGGCGTGGCGGCTCAACGAACAGCAAGACAGGTATTCCGGCACCAACGGCCTCGCCCAGCTCAAGGTACAGAGACGCTGGCGTCTCCCAGCCATGATCGGCTGGGAAGATTGCGCACACCATGTCGACTGTCGGGAGCCAGCCTCTCCTCGGGAGAGTTGCGGCATCAAAGGCTTGGGCGGGTTCTACGACCTCCACGCCGAGATCCGACAACACCTCACGTACGGAGCTTAGGTCGGTGGGATGTTCTGCGATCAGATAGCAGCGCACATTGCGACGGTACCGGAGCGTGTCGGTCAGCGGGACTACCGTCCGGTCAAGTTCAATGCTCTCCGCCCCTGCCCGCACGCCGTGCTGTGCCAGGGGAGGTGAATCCATGTCCGATATGCCTGTCGGCCTGGAAGGACGTGGACGCAAGCTCTGGCGGGAAGTTGCCGCAGGCCCGGGGTCGCGGCTCGGTCCGCTTGAGCTGCTGCTGTTGGCCGAGGCGTGCCGTACCGCTGACCGGCTTGAGCGCCTCGATGGTGTCATCCGCGGCAAGGGCAACGAGTGGATCACCCTCGCCGCGGAGCTCGAAGACCGCAGCGAGGTCGCCGTCGTGATCGACGCCGCGCTATCCGAGGCCCGCCAGCAACAAGGCCGACTCACGAGCATCGTCGCCGAACTGCGGCTGCGCACCGCCGGCGCCACCGCGCCGACCGGCAAGCCCGTCCCGGCCCCGCCGCCGACTGCTGCGGAGGTGCCCGCCGGTGTCTCCAGCATCATCGGCCGCGCCGTCCGCGCTGGACCCCGAGCAGGGTAAGCCCCGCGTCCGGGTCGTCCCGCCGTACGCCTACACCTACGGCCCGCTCGCCCGGGACCTGGCCGCGGCCGCCGGGCTGGTGCTCGACCCGTGGCAGGACGACATCCTCACTGCCTCGCTCGGTGTCGACGCCGCCGGCCGCTACACCGCGTTCGAGGTCGCGCTCTGGGTGTCGCGGCAGAACGGCAAGGGCGCGATCATCGAGGCCCGCGAGTTGGCCGGGCTGTTCCTGCTCGGCGAGCAACTGATCATGCACTCGGCGCACGAGTACAAGACCGCCCTGGAGGCGTTCCGCCGGCTGCTGACCTGTCTCGGCAAGCTCGGCCGCAAGGTCTCCGACACCCTGTACGAGATCGACGGCCCGCCCGACGAGCACGGCCAGCCGACCGTGATCCGGGTCAAGGTGACCAATACCAACGGCGAGGAAGGCGTCGAGCGCCTCGACACCGGCCAGCGCATCCGCTTCATCGCCCGCAGCAAAGGCAGCGGCCGCGGCTTCTCCGGCGACCTGATCATCCTCGATGAGGCGTTCGCGTTGACGCCGGAGATCATCGAGGCGTTGATGCCGACCATGTCGGCACGCGACAACCCGCAGATCATCTACGCAAGCTCGCCGCCGCTGTCGTACGAGTCCGGCGAGGTCATGTTCGGCATCCGCGACCGCGGCGAGCCCGAACCCGACCCGGACCACCCCGACGACCCGGTACCGCCGCCGGCCCCGGAGCTCGCCTACGTCGACTTCGGCCTCGCCGGCGACCTGGACCACCTGGCGCACAGCGCCAGTTGCAAGACTGACTGCGCACGCCCGGAGATCGATCTCGACGACCGGGCGAACCACCGCCGGGCCAACCCGGCGCACGGCTACCGGATCACGCAGCGGTTCACCGACCGGGAACGCCGGGCCATGACCGACCCCGGGTTCGCCCGGGAACGGCTCGGCATCTGGCCCGCCCGGGTAGCGAGGAAAGACCCGCCGCCGATCGACCCGCGGGTCTGGGTGGCGATGTGCGACCCGGCCAGCAAACGCGCCGGTGACGTCGCGCTCGGCCTGGACGTGACGCCGATGCGCGACCGCGCCGCGATCCTGCTCTACGGCCACCGCGCCGACGGACTCGGCCACCTCAAGGTGGTCTCCTACGCCACCGGCACCGACTGGATCATTGCTCGGCTGCTCGAACTGATCGAGCAACTCGACCCGGTCGCCATCGGTGTCGACAGTGCCGGCAGCGCCGCCGCGCTGCTCGACGACCTGCGTAAGGCCGGCATCCTGACCGCCGAGGAACGCGAGCGACGCCGCGTAGCGGAGGGGTTCGCCCGCCGGGCCGAGGTGCCGCACACCCGCGGCGACATCGTGCTGTTGAAGACCCGCGACGTCGCCGCCAGCGTCGGCCAGTTCGTCGACGCGTCCCGCGGACTGCGGATGCGCCACACCAACGACCCGGCGCTCAACGACGCCGTCACCGGCGCCAAATTCAGGCCCCTGGGCGACGCCGTCGCGTGGGGCCGGCGTCTGGCCTCCTGCGACATCAGCCCGCTCGTGGCCGGCAGTAACGCCCGGTGGGCCTTTTACGAGTGCGTCGACGCGCTCGCCGCCGATTTCGAGCCCGGGGCCTACTACGTCTGACCTGGTAGGAGGCCCCGTGTCGGTGCTCGACACCATGCGGCAGGCATGGGCCAAACTCCGCAGCGGTGGCGCCCGGCAGGCCGCCCGGCAGGCGTGGGCCGGCATGTTCCAGACCTACGGCGAGCCCAACGCCGAACGCGTCCTCAGCAGCTATCAGCAGTTCGCGGAGAAGGCGTTCGCGGGCAACTCCGTGATCTTCGGGCTGATGTTGGCCCGGATGCTGCTGTTCACCGAGGCCCGCGCGACGTTCCGCAACCGCGACACGAAGAAGCTGGAACGCACGGACGCGCTGGACAAGCTGGAACGGCCGTGGCCCAACGGCACGCTCGCCGACCTGCTCGCCCGCATGGAGCAAGACGCCTCGCTTGCCGGTAACGCGTACGTGCGTGATGCCGGCGACCAGTTGGAGCGGCTGCGCCCGGACTGGGTCACCATCGTCAGCGAGGTCGTCGAGGCCGACGACGGCCACCAGTTGCGCACGGTCATCGGCGTGGTTTACGACCCGGTCGGCGACCCCGACCGCGACATCGACTTCTTCCCGATCTCCGAGGTGGCGCACTGGGCGCCGATCCCGGACCCCCTGGCGAACTGGCGCGGTGTCTCCTGGATCACCCCGGCGATGCGGGAGCTGAACGCGGATCTGTCGATGACCGAGCACCGGGAGATGTTCTTCCGCAACGCGGCCACGCCGAACATGGTCATCAAGTACAGCGGGAAAATGTCGCCGGAGCAGGTCAAGCGGATCGGTGACCGGATCAACGCCCGGCACGGCGGCCCCGAGAAGGCCGGCCGGACGCTGATTCTCGACGAGGGCGCCGACCTACAGGTCGTGGGCGCGCAGATGCGCGACGTGCAGTTCGACGAGCTGCAAGCCGCCGGCGAGAACCGGATGGCCGTCGCCGCGCAGGTCCCCGCCATCGTCGCCGGCCTCAAAGAGGGCCTGGACAGCGCCGCGTGGTCGATGTACCGGCAAGCGTTGCGCCGGTTCGCCGATCAGACCATGCGGCCGCTCTGGCGCGGCGCGTTCGCCGCCCTCGCCACCCTCGTCGACATCCCCGAGGGCTGCGAGCTCTGGTACGACGTCACCGACATCGCCGCCCTGCAAGAGTCCGAGCAGGAAGCCGCACAGACCGCGCAGACCAACGCCGGCACCCTGTCGACGCTGACCGCGGCCGGCTTCACCTGGCAAAGCGCCGTCTCGTACGTCGCCTCCGGCGACCTGTCGCAGTTGGACCACTCCGGGCTCTACTCCGTGCAGCTCCGCCCACCCGGCGCCGACGAACCGACACCGGCCGCTACGGCGCCGCCGGGTGCGGCGACTGTCGGCACCGACCCGGGCGACGACGAGGACCAGGACGACGACCCGGACGCCCGCGACGGCGGGGACGCTGACGCCGGCGACGACGGCCACACCGCACGGGCACGGTTCGCCGACCTGCTCATGCGGGCGTGGCTGGGTGAGCCACTCGACGCCGAGGAACGGCTCGAGCTGCTGCGCGGCTTCGATGCGGACCTGCACCCGCGGGACCACCGCGGCCGATTCCGCAAGATCGCCTCACCGGACATCGCCGACGGGCTGATCCCGCTCGGCAAGCTCCGCGACGAGCGGCTCGACTCGCTGTTCGCCGACATCCACCACGAGCCGGCACCCGACGAACGCGCCTTCGAGCGCATCGGTGACGAGTGGGACCGCCGCGACGCCGCCGAACGGCAGCGCCAGGACCGGATCACCGATCTTGTTGCTGCGGGCGCTGACTACCTCGCCGCGTACGCCGACGTCTACGGCCGTGACTCCGAGAAGCTGCGCCGTGAGCAGCGTTTCGCGCTCATCGACGCCGAGCGCCGCGCCGGGGAGACCCGCCGGCAAGCCGTCCGCCGCGCCTACGACGAGTGGACGCACCTGCGGTACCTCGCTGCGGAGACCGAAACCCGCGGGCACCTGCTCACCGGCGAAGCGACCGTGCGTGGCATCCACCCGGTGTCGCTGTTCTCCGGCCCGGCCGTGCGCGCCCGTAAGCACGCCAGCGAGGAACTCAAACGCTGGTGGGAGGACAACGGCGGCCGCGTCACCTTCACCGAATTCCGGCACCGGATCTACGGCGGCGACGGCGCCGAGCTCGATCAGATCCGGCTAGGCGGCAATGGCCGCGACTTTGGAGTGTGACCGGTGCCGACCCGAACTGAGCTCGACGCCGCGGGCGCCGCCGGCCACGCCACCGCCGCGGCCGGCGGCCCCGTGACGGCCTGCCCGTACGCCGCGCAGCGCACCCCGGCCGAACGTGCGCTTGCGCTCGCACTGGCGTGGGTCAGCGCGTATCTCGCCGAACGGCCACCGGCGCCCGGCGTCGTCGACCACGACGACGACACCGCGAAGGAGCCGTGACGTGCACCTGACCTACGACCGCACGTTCGCGCTCGACGGTATCGAGATCCTGCGCAGCGGCGACGGCAGGACCGTCGAGGCGTACGCCGCGGTGTTCGACGAGCCGACTGAGGTCCGCGACCAACACGGCCACTACCAGGAAGAGATCAACCGGGCAGCGTTCAACCGCACTCTGTCGCACGGCATCGACCGGATCGGCGTGTTCTATAACCACGGCGTCAACCCGCTCACCGGCAAACCCGACGCCGCGCTGTCCGTGCCGATCGCCCGGGCGGTCGATGTCCGTGTCGACGGCCGCGGCCTGCGCACCGTCAGCCGCTACAACCGCGGGCCCGTCGCCGATCAGGTGCTGGAGTCGATCCGCAATCAGGAGATCCGCGGCCAGAGCTTCCGCGGCCGGATCATCCGCTCATCGCCAAACGGTCGCATCCCGCGACCCGGCCCCGGCGGCAAGCTGCCCCGCGTGGTCCGCCACGAGCTCGGCCTCTCCGAATACGGCCCTACCCCCGCCCCGATCTACGCGGGCGCCGAGATCCTCGCCGTGCGGTCGATCACCGACATCGCCGGCGAGCTCGCCGCCCTCGACCCCGACGCGCGCGCCGACCTCGTGCGCGCGCTCACCGCAGCCACTCCGAACCGAGACCAGCGTCTCGGTGACGACCCGGACGCGGCACCCGCCACTCCCGACCGATCGGGATCCGGCGCCGAGGACCCGCCCGCAGAATCCGGGCACTCCGGTCGGCTCGCCATCGCCCGCGCGCGTGTGCGCCTGGCGAACCTGCACCTAGGAGCGAGCAGCAATGCCCAAGGTTCGTAAGCCCGAGATCATCCGCGCGGCCATGGTCGCGCTTCAGAGCGAGCTCGCCGAACTCGGCGAGCTCGACGAGCCCACCGACGAGCAGGTCACCCGCGCCGCGGACACCATCCCCGCCGAGTGGGAGGCCCTCAACGCGGAGCTCGACGAAGCCACCAAGCAGGCCGCGCAGCGCACCGAGATCCTCTCCCGGGCGCTCGACGGGCCGGACGCCGAGCCCGGCGACGGCGCCCGCCGCCCGGCCAAGGAGATCACCCGGGGCGGCAGGTTCGGGGCGCCGCACATCAAGCGTTCCGACGAGAGCATCTACGACCGGCTCGACCTGGTCCGCGCCGGTCGCTTCGACGACGGCGACGTCATCGAGCGAGCCCGCTACGCCATCGACCGGGCACCGGCGCACATGACCGATGTGGCCCGCGCGCACGTCGAGGACCTCGTGACAGTCGACGACGGCGACGAGAACCGGCAGGCAGGGCACATCGCCCGGCACGTGCTGTGCACCGGTTCCGCCGAGTATCACGAGGCGTTCCGGGCGTACATGCGCGACGGGCACCCGGGCGAGATCCTGCGCGCCACCATGACCCTCGTCGACGCCCAAGGCGGCTACTTGGTGCCGTTCACCCTGGACCCGACGATCATCCTGACCAACGCGGGCATCGTCGACCCGCTGCGCCGGCTGTCCACGATCAAGCAGATCGCCACCGACACGTGGAACGGCGTCACGTCCGCCGGTGTCAGCTCGGCGTGGACCGCTGAGGGCGGCGAGTTCCCCGACGGGTCGCCGACCTTCGGCCAGCCCACGATCACCCCGCAGGCCGCGGACATCTGGGTCGAGGGCACCTACCAGATGCTCGCCGACTCCGGGTTCGCCTCATCGCTGGGCCGGCTCCTGGCCGATCAGAAGCAGATCCACGAGGGGCAGGCGTTCGCCACCGGCAACGTCGGCGCGACCCGCCCGCGCGGTGTCGTCGCCAAGATCGCCAGCGTGGCCGGGTGCCTGGTCGCGTCCGCGGCCAACGGCGCGCTCGCGCAGGCCGACGTGTACGCCGTTTCCGATTCGCTGCGCGCGCGGGACTCCGACCGGGCGCAGTGGCTCGCCCACAAGCGGATCTACAACAAGGTCAAGCAGCTCGACGCGTCTGGCGGCTCGGCGTTCTGGGCCGACATGGGCGTCGGCATCCCCGCGAACCTGCTCGGCGCGTCGGCGAACGAGGCGTCGAGCATGACCAGCACCGTCGCGGCCGGCGCCAACGTGCTGCTCGCCGGCAACTTCGAACACTTCGTGATCGTCGACCGCGTCGGGATGAGCGTGCAGTACGACCCGATGCTCAAGGGCGCCAACGGCCGCGCCAACGGCAAGGCCGGCTGGGCGGCGTTCTGGCGCGTCGGCTCCGACGTCGTCGACGTCGACGCGTTCCGGCTGCTTCAGCTCTCCACCGCCCCGGCCGTCACGCCGCTCGGCTGAGCACGCAACGACGAACGGCCCGACTGGCGGGTCGGGCCGTTCGTCGAGCATTGCTGGATCGAGTTCATCTGGCCGGCGGCAGCCGGCCGCCGCACCCGCGACTAACCCGGGTCGTCGATGTTAAGCAAGATATTTTGCAGCATCTCGGGAATCCGCTCGACAGCATCGTCGAGGATGTGCTCGATTGCCGTTGCATGCGGAGACGTGTTGATATCGATCATTCGGGACCATTTTGCTGGTTCATACCGCGCCAGTGACGACAAGCCGAGCAATACGCACCACCAAGCGAGAACAGGGTGGAGAGGTCTAGCCATCGATCCAACCGGCGGCGTAATGAACTTCCAGTCGCGCGACCTGGAGCCGTAGTGGGCCACCATACCTGAACCATTTTGGAGGATTGCCGGACGATCTCCGTCGCCTAGCTCCCATACCAAATCTATGCCCAGTCCAGCCGGCATGAGATCTTGAAATCGAAATTCTTGGCGCGCATCCCAGGCAACACCCGCAAGCGCCGGGTATTGGGAAAAGAACTTAGCTAACCCTGCCTTATCCTCACCGAATTCAGTGCGCACGTGAGGCCGAATCCAGGCAAGGGAGGCACCCCAGTACGGGCCGTGCTGCGGCCACGGTCCAGGGTCGAACATTAAGGCCGACAACGTCTCCTGCTTTGACAGCGGCTCGGATCCGGTTTCCGGAATTAAAGGCCAAAGCGTACCGAGACTAACCTTCTCATCCGGAACCAAAGGATCAAACGCCAGCACCTTTGCAACAGCCTGAAAGATTCCATCCCCCGCAGAATAGACCGTTACGTCTGCGACAGTCGTTGCATTGGTGTCCGCACTCAAGCCGTGCCCCGTGACCGCCCAGTCCTGAGCAATCCGAGGGGAAGCCGCAATGACTGCCCGGCCACCCTGCGAGAGCGCATAAAACAGGTGCACCGCGCGGGTGGCGTAGTCTGCGTTGCCCGCAGCCTTAACGAACTGCTCACTTTGCTCCAGCGCTGCCTGGAACGTGGTTCGCCGCGCACCTTTCGAATTGGCAAACCCGGGCGGATCGTGCCGAAGTGATCGAAGCACCCGCCACGTACTACTGGTTGCCACAACAAAACTCCTTGGACCGGGCCACCCTAAGAAGCGGCCGAACCGTGTTGGCGTTCGGCAGATAACGCGGGTGATCTGCTACAGCCAGGGATGCGAATCCTAACGACAAGCGGTTCATGATCGCACGCATTAATTCGGCATTCGCGGATGCTCTCCCGCAGCAACCGACCGTTTTGGCGCCTCGCATCGGTTCGCCCCAGCTGCGGACGCGTCCCGGCGTTGCACTGCACCGCGCGCCACCCCGCGCAGTCCCACCGGCACCGACAGCCCACGTCGAGGCCTGGCCCGCGGCGTGCCCGACCCGCCCGGAGGCCTACCCATGTCCCAGCCCACCGCCCCGATCGTGCGTGCCCGCGGTACCGCGTTCGTCGGCTTCGACGGCCGCGAGGTCCGTATCGGCCTCGGCGACGAGTACCGGGCGGATGACCCGCTCGTTGCGGCGTACCCATCGATGTTCGGCCCGCCGCCGACCGTCCTCTCAGCGCCGATCGCGGACGCTCCGATCGCCGAGGACACTCCGGCGGCCCCGGCCGTCGACGAGCCCCAGGCGTCCGCCCCGATCGACGAGCCAGCCACGCCGGCACCCCCGATCGAGGAGCCCGCACCGCGGACCCGTCGGCGCCGGCCGGATCCGACCCGGTGACTGTCCCGGGGCCGGTTCTCTACTACCCGCTTGAGCTGTTCAAACTCGGCATGTCCGCCGGCACGAACACCGGCCGTGACGCGCTGCTGCTCGACGCCCTCGAAAGCGCGTCACGGGCGGTCGAGACGTACTGCGGTGGCCGGATCTTCTACCGGACCGCGGCCGTCGCCCGCTCGTTTCGCGTCCGCGACCGGGTCGCCGTGTGCGACGACGGCGACGAGCTGCTCGTCGAGGACATCGCCGCGCCGCCGACGCTGGTCGAGGTCCGCACCGGCCGCGGCGGTAGCTGGCGCACAGTCACCGTCTACGACCTGGAACCCGACACCGCCCTTGAGCGGCTGCGGCCCGTCACCTCGCTGCTGGCCGACACGGACACGTGGGGAACCGACCGGGTGCGGGTCACCGCGGAATGGGGTTGGCCGGCCATCCCAGCCGACATCCGCGAGGCCACCAAGCTTCTCGCCAACCGGCTCTACAAGCGCAAGGACTCGTCCACCGGCGTCGAGGGCGTCGGCGAGTGGGGGCCGGTGCGGGTCGCCGCGTCCGACCCGGACGTCCGCGCGCTGCTCGACGCCTTCCGCCTTCCGTCCGCGGCCTAGGAGTGCGCCCCTGTGGATTACGACCTGGTCGCCGAGGCGCTCGCCGCGGCCGCCCGTACCTGCACCTACGACGACCCTTCCGGACATCCGACGCTCGCCCTCAATGCGCACGGCTTCGCCCGCGACGAGATCGACCCGCCGACCTTCGAGGTCGGTGAGGTCGAGATCGGCGACGACGAAACCTTCACCGACGATGACGGCGGGGCGCTGGAGTCGCCGCTGTTCACCTGCCGGCTCTACGTCTCCCGGGCGTCCGACGGCGACCTCGCGCACCCGCTGCTGCGCCGGTTCCTACGCCCGCGCGGCCCCGGTTCGGTCAAGGCGGCGCTGGAGGCCGATCGCACGCTCGGCGGCCTGGTCGACGCGCTCATTGTCGGCAAGCGGTTCGGCTACGGCGTCTATGACGTCGGCGGCATCGACTACCTAGGCGCCAGATTTTCGGTGCGCGTGTGGGGGCGTGGCTGATGGCCGACGTACTGATCAACGCCCGGATCTTCGGCGCCGGGGTGAACTTCTCCGGCCAGTCCAACAAGGTCGAATTCACGGTCGAGGCGGACGAGGCCGACGCCACGGTGTTCGAGCCGGACAACCCCGCCGACGCCGGGTGGAAGGCACGCCGGGCCACGGTCCTCGACTTCAAGGCCGCGTTTTCCGGGCACTGGTTCGCCGGCGACCCGTCCAAGGTCGATGACGCGCTGTGGTCCGGACTCGGCGCCGTCGACGTCTGGACGTTCGTCAAAGGCACCGGCGCCGTGGGTGATCTGGCCTGGTCCGGGCAGACCCTCGAAAGCAAGTACAGCTTCCTCGGCGACCACGGCAAGCTCGCGCCGTTCGACGCCAGCCTCGCCGGTTCAGGCCCGCTGGTCCGCGGCCGCGTCGCGCACCCGCACACCGTCGTGCGCAGCGCGGCCGGCACCGGCGACGACCTCGTGTTCGCCGCCGGTATCCCCGCCGGGCAGCACCTTTACGCCGCACTGCACGTGTTCTCCGTCGGCGGGACCGGCGTACCGGCTCTCTCCGTGATCGTCGAGTCAGACGACAACCCGGGTTTCACGACCCCCGTGCAGCGCCTCGCGTTCGCCCCCGCCACCGCGGCGCAGACCGGGCAACTGCTGCGCGCGGCCGGCCCGGTCACCGACACGCATTACCGCGTCCGCTGGACCGTCACGGGCGGCACGCCGTCATTCCTCTTCGCCGCCACCCTCGGCGTCGCCCCCGCCTGAAGGAGCCACCACGTGCCTACCGGAATTCTCGTCCTGACCGACTGCGTCCTCACCCTCGGCGGCACGGCGGTCACCACCAAGGCCAGCAAGGTTGAACTACCAGTCGAGGTCGACGAACTCGACGTGACCGTGTTCGGCGGCCAGTGGAAGAAGCGCACGGGTGGTCTGCTCGACGCCAAACTCAACGCCGCGTTCTTCAACGAGTACGCCGGCGGTGACCTCGATGAACTCACCTGGAATTGGATCATCGGGCGGGTGCCAATCCCGTTCACGGTCAAGCCCACGTCTGCCGCAACCGGGCCGACCAACCCGCAGTGGGGCGGCCTGGTACTGCCCAAGTCCTACGCACCGATTTCCGGCGACGTCGGCAGCGTCAACAAGTTCGACATCAGTTGGCCGACGTCCGGCGCGGTCGCCCGGGCGGTCGCCTGATGCGCGCGCACGTCCAGATCATCGGCACCGGCGAGAACACGGCTGTCTCGCTCGACGGCGTCCCGGTGCCGGCCGGCACCATCAACCGGATCGACCTGCGCGCCACCCCCGGCACCCTGCCACGCCTCGAACTGCGTTTCGTGATCACCCGCAAGGCCACCCTTGACGTGGAGGCCGAGGTGGTCGTCGACGACACCACCGCGACCGTGTTGCACGAGCTCGGCTGGACACCGCCGGCCCTCGGCGACGCAGCCGACCAGGCGCCGGCGGAGTAGGGCCGTGCCCGCAGAGCTCCGCACCGATCTCCCGGAAGCGCTGAACCGGCTTGCCCGCGCGCTGGAGGCGGAAGGCTCGGCGCGGTTCCGTACCCGGCTGGCCCGCAACCTTGAGCACGCGGCCCGCCCGGGCGCCGACGCCGTCCGGTCCCGCGTCATGGCGATCCCGTCGCGCGGCGGGCGCCGCAACGGCGGTTCGATCCGCCGCGCTATCGCCCAGGCCGTCCGCGTCGAGGTGCGCCTTGAGCCCGGCCTGACCGGCGTGCGCATCTCCATCGGCCGCAAGAGCATGCCGCGGCAGTTCGCCAACGCGCCCAAGCGGTTCAACCAGCAAACATTCCGGCGGCCGGTCTACGGCCGCCGGTCGGTTCGCCAGCGCGGCGAACCGTATTTCGAGTCCACGTTGCAGCCCGGGCGGCCCCGCTACGCGCAGGCATGCCACGAGGCGATGGACGACATGGCGGACCGCATCGGCGGCCGCATCCGCTAACCCATCCGAGAGGCTCCGAATCGTGCTGCTGAACTACCACCCCGCCGGCCAGGACGAGGCCACCGTCTACGAATTCAAGCTTGAGCACCTGCGCTCCAAGGAAATCGAGGCCATCGAAAAGCGCACCGGCGGCATGGCGTTCGGCTCCGAGTTCCGCGAGGCCCTGCTCAAGGGCTCAGCGCTGGCCCGCCGGGCGCTGCTCTGGACCTTCGAGCGCCGCCAGCATCCGTTCCGCAAGTTCGACGATGTCGACTTCGCCGATGGTGAGGTCGTGCTGGAGCTCGACGCCGGGGAGCTGGTCGAGCAGCGCGAGCAGGTACTCAAGATGGCCGAGTCCGGCGGGCTGCACCCCGACGACGTCGAACAGGCCCTCATGATGATCGACGTTTCGCTTGCCGAGTGGCGCCGCAAGCACCCCGACGAGGACCCGGAAGACGCAGCGGGAAAAGCCCACACGGCGAGCTAGTCGCGCGTTACTGGCTCGCGTTCGCCGAAGTGCTGCACCTGTCCCCGTCCGACGTCGACCAGCTCACCTACGCCCAGGTACACCAAGCGGTCGAGCAGCTCGACGAACTCAAACGTAAGCAGGACGCCGAAGCGGCCGCCGCAGCGGCCGCGGATAGCTGAGGTCGCCGGTAGCAGCCCTCACTCCGTTGGGCTGCTTCAGTGTTTCAATGGTCCGTTCGGGGTCAGATTCCATTCGTGCGCGTGTACCAGCGGCACCTTGCCTGCTGCCAGGAGTCGGTCGAGGACCGGCTGCATCTGATCCCAACCCACAGCATCGTCGCTGCTGATGCCGGCTGCTTCCAGGAACGGAATTGCTACCTTCCAGGTCTCCGTATATAGCCGCCAGAGTTGATCCAGGGCAAAAGAGGCCAGGTGCTCGCGGAACTCCTGCTTATCCGTGATTAGTGCACCACGTGGATGGCCCCAACCCCGCCGTAGGATTTCACCTGCCGAAAAATGCAGCGCTCGACTGGTTGCGGCGTGGAGGTAGTCGTAAAGAGCGCGCTGGCCAGCCCTGTCTGCGATCCAGTCGGCGGAAGGAAGTGTCCCGCCCGACCATCGGTACTTGATTTGCAGCCCCTTAAGTTGGGTTTTGACCGTCTCGCGTTCGCGTTCTGCGGCTTCCAGAAACGGAAGTGGATACCAGAGCTGCGCCATGACATCGTCGCCGACGTAGCTTCGCTGAGCGAGGAGCGATCTGATTGCGTCCCATTTGCCCAAATGCAAAAATAGCTCTTGTGACTCCTCAAGGTCGAGCTGGCTGAAGAATTCGAGATACATGGCATCCTCTAGTGCCGCTCGAATGAACGCAACTGCCAAATGTCCGAGGCCATTACGGCTGAGGAGGGTTGCTGCGTTAATACTTTCTAGCTGGCGGCGCAACGAGCTATTGAATGCGAGTAGCCGATAGTCGGCCTCAACGTCGGACCATTTTAGGGTACCCACTCGCAAAATGCGGTCGGCGATTTTCGCAAACTCCTCGGTGGCTTCAACGCGCTCACTAAATGGCGTTCCGTCCACGATAGTGCTGAGATCCTCTGAATCCTGCATCAGCCCAATGTAAGGCAACTTGGTTTGCCAGAGGCAACGCGAGTTTCTGCCTGAGTTCGCATAACGCAGCGCCGAGGCATGTCCGGCCGCGTGAGCTCGGGTGGTGCCAGCCGAAGCCGTCGGGTCGCGCAGCGTCAGATCGTCAGGATAACGGGGGGGCCGACGTCGTGTCCGACACCTCCCTCGTGTTCAACATCATCGGTAAGGACAAGGCCACCGCGGTTGTCGAGGGGGTCGGCCGCAGGGTGCGGGCGGCGTCGCTGCTGGCGGCGGCCGGGCAGGTCGCGCTCGGTGCCGGTTTCGCGTCCGCGGCCGCGCACGCGCTCGCGCTGGCGTCCGCGGTCGTGCCGGCCATCAGCCTGCTCGGCTCGCTGGCCGCGGTGGGCCTCGGCGGCGTCGCCGTTATCGGCGCGCTCGGTCTCGGATTTGCCGGGATGGGTGCGGCGTTGAAAGCCACGGGCAGCGCGGGCGGCGGCGCGGCCCGGATTCTCGGTGACGTCGCCGGCGCCGAGCGGCGCGTCGCCCAGGCGCAGCGCGAGGCCCGTGACGCGCAAGAGGCACTCACCGACGCGCGGAAGACCGCCGCGGAGCGGCTCGCCGGCTACGGGCACGAGATCCGCGGCGCCGAGCTGGACGAGGAATCGGCCACCAACGCGCTCGCCGACGCCAAGAAGCGGCTCGAAGAGGCGTCGATGGCCCGCGGGCCCGGCGCGGCCGATCAGTACCGCGACGCCGCGCACGCGGTCGAACTGGCCGAGTACGCCCTGGAGAACGCGAAGAAGCGCACCAAGGAACTCAAGGACGAGCAGGCCGACGCCAACAAGGCCGGTGTCGAAGGCTCGGACGAGGTCAAGGCCGCCCGGCAGCGCGAGGCCGACGCCGTGCAGGCCGTCAAGGACGCACAGGACGCGCTGACCAAGGCCCAGAAGGGCACCGGCGGCGGGGGCGGCGGCGTGAATGCCCAGGCCGATGCCATGGCCCGGCTCGCCCCGAACGCCCGCGCGGTCGTGCGGACGCTGCTGGACCTGTTGCCCGCATGGCGCCGGGTGCAGCAGGCCGTGCAGAACCGGATGTGGGACGGCGTTGCCGGTGACCTGCGGGCGCTGTCCGGCACCTATCTTCGGATCGCGCGGGTGCGCCTGGTCGAGCTCGGCGGCGCCTTCAACCTCGCCGTGCGCGAGTCCGCGAAGCTGGCCACGTCGAAAAAGTTTGCCCAGGACGTCAACGCGACGCTCGGCAACACCAACAAGACCGCCGGGCTTCTCGCCCGGGGCGTTGCGCCGGTCATCAGCGCTTTCCGTACGTGGGGTGTCATCGGATCGCAGTTCCTGCCCCAGCTCGGCGCGTGGGTGCTGTCGCTGGCCCAGCGCTTCGACCGCTGGTCGACCGCGGCCCGCGAGTCCGGGCGCATGGTCGGCTGGATGCGCCAGGGCGTCACCGTGCTCAAGCAGCTCGGCACGATCGCCGGCAACGTCGTCGGCATCCTCGCCGCGCTGCTGCGCGGTGGCGGCGCCGACTCCGGCCGGCAACTCCTCGCCACGATCACCGCACTGACGACCCGGCTACGGGTGTTCCTCAACTCCGCGGCCGGACAGGCGAAGATCCAGACGGTTCTGGTGAACCTGCGCTCGATCCTGTCCGGCGTGGGTCAACTGCTGCCCTACCTGTCGACGGCATTCGGCAACGTCGGCGCATCCATGGCGGACGCGTCCGGCGGCGGCGGGTCGCTGCGCGACACCCTCGACGTGACCCGCGTCGTGATGGGGTTCCTGGCCGACCACGCCGGCAAGCTCGCCACGATGCTGCCCTACCTGGCGGCAGGGTTCGTTGTCGTCAAGACCGCGCAGGTTGCCGGGAACCTCGTCGCGGTGGCGTCGATCCCGCTGAAGGCCATCGAGGTGGCGACCAACTGGCGTCTCACGGCCGCGCTGCGCGCCAACACCACCGCGCACGCGCAAGCCGCGGTCGCCAGCCGCGGCAGCGCGATCGCCACGACCGCAGACACCGCCGCGACCAACGGCGGTGTCCTGGCCCGCGGCCGCGCCGTCGTCGGCATGGTCGCGCAGAAGGTCGCGCTCGTGGCGACCTCCGCCGCGACCAAGGCGGCGGCGGCCGGTCAATGGCTGCTGAACGTGGCCATGTCCGCCAACCCGCTCGGGCTGATCGTTATCGCCCTGGTCGCCGTCGCCGCCGGCCTGTACCTGCTGTGGACCCGGTCGGCGACCTTCCGCAAGATCGTGACCGGCGCCTTCTCGGCGGTGTGGGGCGCCGTCAAGGGCGGTTGGTCGTGGGTGCGCAAGAACTGGCCGCTGCTGCTGTCGATCCTGACCGGGCCGGTCGGTCTCGCGATCCGCTGGATCGTCAAGAACTGGGATTCGCTGGTCGGCTTCTTCCGCAAGATCCCCGGCCGGATCGGCTCAAGCCTGTCGGGCATCTGGTCCGGCCTGAAGTCCGGCTTCCGCAGCGCGCTCAACTGGGTGATCGCCAAGTGGAACAACTTCAGCATCGGCCTGCCGGGGTTCTCGTTCGCGGGCGTCTCGGTCCCGGGAATCTCGATCAACACCCCGAACATTCCTTACCTGGCGACCGGCGGCACCGCCCGCACCGCCGGGTACGCCAACGTCGGCGAACGGGGCATGGAACGGGTGTGGTTACCCGCCGGCGCCGCCGTCGAACCGCTACGCGGCAGCAGCGGCGGCTCCGGCGGTGTGCTGCGGATCGTTGTCGACGTCCGCGGCGGCGACGGCGAGCTCAAGCGGCTGATTCGCAAGTGGATTCGCGTCGACAACCTCATCCCCACAACCAGGTGAAGGGGTGCGCCGTGCCCGCGTTCCCTGCAACCCCGTTGCCGGTCAAGGTGTACGCCGCGCCGGGTGCCAACCCGGCCGGCGACCCCACCTTGTGGCAGTGGGTCAACATCACCGGTGATGTGCTGGTCCGCGACGGGATCAGCATCGAGGTCGGCCGCGCGGACGAGGGCGTCACGATCGACGCCAGCAAGGCCGGCATGAGCATCAACAACAAGGGCGGGCACTACTCGACCCGCAACCCGATGGGCCGCTGGTATCCGAACCTGCGCCGCAACACCCCGATCCGGGTCGCGCTCGACGGCGTCACGGACTCGTTCGACCGCACCGTCACGGCCGGGCTCGGTACCACCGACACCGGGCAGGACTGGTTCGTGCTCGGCGGCGCCGCCAGCGATTACACCGTCGCGGGCGGCACGCTGCGGATCGGCCTGCCCGATCAGGCGTTCTCACGGCGGCCGCAGATTGACGGACTGGCCGCGCTCGACTCCGACGTCACGATCACCGTGCGGGTGCCGTACGCGCCGACCGGCGGGCCGATCGCCGCCGGGACCACGGCCCGCTACCGGCACATCGCAGGGACCACCTGGACCGGGTATGTGGCCTCGCTGAACTTCACCGCCGGGACCGGCATCAACATCGTCTTGTACGTCGCCCGCGCCGACGGGCTGCTCTACACCCTGAACACCGCGGCGACCGTGCTGCAGCACAACCTCGCCGACACGTACAAGCTGCGGTTTCGGCTGCAAGGCAACTACGTCAGCATCAAGGCATGGAACGCCACCACTAGCGCCGAACCGGCCGGCTGGGACATCGCCCGAACGATCAGCGAAATGGTCACCCCGGGCACGATCGGCCTCCGCGCGCTCGCCGGCGCCGGGAACACCAACACGGCGCCGCACGTGCTCGTCGACGACTTCGCCGGTGAGTTCGACCTGATGACCGGCACCGTCCCGGAATGGCCGCCGCGCTGGGACATCACCGGCCGCGACGCCTGGACCCCGATCGTGGCCGCCGGGGTCCTGCGCCGGCTGGCGCAAGGCCCGGCGCCGCTGCGCTCGCCACTCGTGCGCCAGATGCTTGCCAACAATCCGCGGATCTACATCCCGTTCGAGGACGGCGACGACTCCGACGTCTTCGCCGCGTCCCTGGTCACCGGCTCCCCGCCGGCCAACACGCGCGGCGTGACCTTCGGCGAGGACGACAGCCTTCCCGGCGCGACCACGGTAGCGACCATGTCGGCGGCCGCCACCGTCACCGCGAAAGCGCCGCCGCACACCGCACCCAACGGGTGGGCGTTCGTCATCTTCGTCAAACTCTCCGCGCTACCCCCGGTCGAGTTCACCCTGTTCCGGCTCGAAACGCCGGGCGGCACCGTCAAGGCGTGGGAGTTCCTGATCTCCGTCGACACCTTCACCTGCCGCGGCCTGAACGCCGACGGGACGGTCGTGCTCGGCTCGGCGGCCGCGATCAACCCGGCGAACATCGACCCCCGCCGGTGGATGGCCTACCAGGTCAAGCTCACCCGCAGCGGCGCGAACACGTCCTTTGAATGCTGGCTCTACCCCCTGGTCGACCCGGCGGTCGTGACGTTCTACGGCCTCGGCGTCAACGTCGGCACCGGCACCTACCCGGGCACGCCGGGCACGGTGTCACAGGCCAAGCTGACCGGTGCTACCGGCTGGATCAACGGACTCGTCGGGCACCTGATCTACGCCGCGCATCCCGACCTTGAATTCGTCTCCTACGACTTCATTACCGCCGCGTGGGGGTACCTGCGCGAGAAGGCCGCCGACCGGATCCGCCGGCTGTGCGGCGAGGAAGGCGTACCCGTCTTCATCGAGCCCGGCGACTCCGAACCCCTCGGCCGGCAGCGACCCGCCGCGTTCATCGAACTGGTCCGCGAGGCCGAGAAAGCCGACCTGGGCACCCTGCGTGAGCTCGGCGCCGGCCTGGCCTACAAGCCGCGCGGCGCCAAATTCAACGCCGCCGTCGACCTCGGGCTCGACTTCGACATGGTCACCACCGGCGACGACGGCGGGGGCGGTGACGGTGATGTCGGTGAACCGCCGGAGCCCACCGACGACGACGCGCTCGTGCGCAACGACTGGACGATCAGCCGCGACGGCGGCAGTTCGGCCCGCGCCATCGATCAGGCCCACATCGACGCGAACGGCCGGTACGACGACTCGGCAACGCTGAACCTGCCGGACGACACCCGGCTCGTGGCGCACGCCAACTGGCGGCTTTCCCTGGGCACGAACGATGAAATGCGCTGGCCGCGGATCGTGCTCGACGTCGCCGCCCGGCCCGAACTGTTCGCCAAGATCCTGTCGTTGCGGGTCGGGTCGCGGATCACCATCGTCAACCCGCCCGACGAGGTCCTCGGCGACGAGATCGACCTGATCGTCGAGGGCTACACCATGGCGCTGAGCGTGTTCGAGTTCGTCGTCACGCTCAACTGCTCCCCGGCGCGGCCCTGGCAAGTCGGTGTCATCGGCGCCGCCCGGATCGGCTCGGCCACCACGACGCTCGCCGGCCCGGTCGACGAACTCAGCACCTCCATGGAGCTCGCCAACACCGCGGGTGTGTGGACCACGAACGTGGCGTCGTACCCGCTCGACCTCAACGCCGGCGGTGAGCGGGTGCTCGCCATCGGCCCCGGCTACGTCGACGAGGGATACACCTTCGACGACGGCGTCGAAGGATGGGGAGCACCGGACGGCGGCAGCGTGGCATGGGCGCCCGGCTTCGCCAAGCGCGGCACCGGCGCGCTCGCGTTCACCCCGCCGGGTGACGTGGCCACGGTGAGCGCCCGCATCGCCACCGGGCTCGGCGTCGTCTACGCGACCAACACCCCGTATCTCGCCGCGGCGTGGATGCACTCGACGGCCGGCTGGTCCGACGTGCGCATCACGGTCGACTTCTTCGACACGAGCGGCGCCTACCTCACCACCGGCGGCCTGGACGGGTTGCCGTTCACCCTCGACGCCGGCGTCTTGACGCACCTGGCGAAGCCGATCACCTCGCCGGCGAACGCGGCCACCGGCCGGATCCGGGTGCGGATCGGCGGCACCCCGCCCGCGTCGAACGTCTTCACGATCGACCACCCGGTCGCCGTCGACACCAGCAGCGTCGATGCCACCAGCCCGCAACTGATCACCGTGCGCCGATCCCGAAACCGCGTGATCAAACGGCACACGACCGGGACCCCGGTCCGGATGTGGCGACCCGCCCGCGTAGCCCTGTAGGGAGGCCCACCCGTTGACCACCTACCGCTACCCGGACACCCCGGCCGGCGAAGAGATCACCGAGACAATGCTGCAAGCGGCGCTGCCGACCTTCATCGAAAAGACCGACACCGTCGGGCGCAACAACGTCGCCCTCGCGGCAGACGTCGACCTGGTACTGCCTGTGCCGGCGAACTCCCGATGGTGGATCGAAATGCACCTCGTCGTGGCCGGCACCAACACCGCGAAGATCAAAACTGACTGGACCGTTCCGGCCGGCACGTCTGGCAACCGGCGGGTGCACGGTCCCGGCAGCAGCGCGGCGACGCAGACCGACGCGGATAACACCGCGTCGCGGTGGGGCGTGCATGGCTTCGGTACCGCCATCACGTTCGGCCTGCCCCGCAACGCCGGCAGCCTGCATTCGCAGTTGCTCGAGACGGCCCTCGTCGCGGTCGGTACCTCCGCCGGATCGATCGCGCTGCGTTGGGCGCAGAGCGTCGCCGATGCCGCGAATCCGACGTTCGTCCAGCCCGGATCGCTGATCAAGGCATACCGGCTCGCCTGACCCGCCGTACCGCACCCGCCCGCCCGAGCTGCTCGTGGCGGGTCTTTGTCATGTCCGCATCCCTTCAAGGAGGCCACCTGTGGCCAGCACGCCCGCGCGCATCCCCGGCGTTCCGTTCATCGAAGGCCGCAACGACTACCACGACACCGACGGCCGCAAGTACGCCATCTGCATCCACAACACGTCCAACAACGCGTCCGACACCGCCGAGGCGAACTACGCGCGCCGGCGCACCGACGGCGTGAGCTCCCACCTGTATGCCGATGCCGACTCGGTCACCCAGTCGCTCGAACTCACCGACAAGGCCGGTCACGTCGGATCACGCCAGGGCAACGAGAACGCCTACGCGGTCGAGATCGTCGGCGCCAACGGCAAGCCGCGCTCGTGGTGGCTGGCCAACGTCGCGTGGGATCGGCTCGGCCTGGCGCTGGCGTGGATCATCCGCAACGACCCCGACCTCGCCGGCTTCCAGGTGCGCCGGGCCAGCGTCGCCGAGATGCGCCGCAACCCCAAGGTCAAGGCGTTCTACGCCCACGACGACGCACGCCGGGCCTGGGGCCACACCACGCACACCGACCCCGGGCCGCACTTCCCGTGGGACCGCCTGTTCAAGGCCGTCAACGACGGTCTCACCAAGCTCGGCCGCCCTAGCACCCCCGCCCCGCCGACGAAGCCGGCGCACACCGCAACGGAGAAGATCGTGAAGGCTCTGCCCACCCTGCGCCACGGATCGGCCGGCACCGGCGTCAAGCGCGCTCAGGCCCTGCTCAACGTCATGGGCTACCGGCTCAAGGAAGACGGCGACTACGGCGACAACACCGCGGCCGCCGTCGCTACCGCCCAGGGTCGGGCGCGAATCACCGTCGACCGGATCGTCGGCCTCGTCACCTGGTCCGTGCTGCTCGACGTGCGGTGATCGAGGTCGCCGTCGCGGCCCTGGCGCTGCTCGGCACGCTCGCCGGCGTGCTGGTCGGCCGCCGGCAACGCCGGGCGACCGCCGACCTGAGCGAAGCGCAAGCCGACGAGATCACCGAACGGATCTACGGCCGGATCGTCGAACGCCTCGAAACCGAAGTCGCGCGGCTGACCGCGCAGGTCGGCTCACTTGAGCAGCGAGTCGCCGCGCTGGATCAGGCGCTGCGCCACCGCACGGCAGAACTCGACCGCGTCACCAGCGAACGCGACCGGGCCCTCGCCGACCTCGCTGACCTACGCGCCGAGCTCCAAGCGCGCACCGACGAACTCGCCGACCTGCGCGCCACACCATGCCGGGCGTGTCCGCCCGGCACCCCCTAACCACCGGAAGGAACCCCGTTGTCCAACCCCACCCCGACCGCCGTACTCACCGACAAGCTCGCCGCGCGGCTGCGCACCCTGTGGCCCATGTTCGTCGGCCACCTGATCGCCGCCGCCCTCGTGCACGCCGGGCCCGTGCTCGACGTCGTCGAGCAGGCCACCGGCTACCGGCCGACCTCCGCCACCATCACCCTCGCCGGCGGGCTGCTCGCCGGTGCGCTCGTCTACGAGGCCGGCCGCTGGCTCGAAGCCCGACCCGGACCCGGCCGCCCGGCCCGGATCGCCCGGAACATCGGCCGGTACCTGCTCTCGTTCGGCGTGCCCACCGGGCAGCCGTCCTACAAGCACTGACGATCACGCGAAGGCGGCCGACCCCCGGAAGGGGGCCGGCCGCCTTTCTGCGTTCACCCGGTCGTGCCGCCCGGCGCGGTGAGCACCTAGAAGATGACCTTCCAGCTACAGGCAGCGCCGATGCCACAAAGGAGCAACGTGGCGCCGGCATAGATGACGAACGCGACACACGAACTGGCGGAAGAGAGCCGCTCCCAGAACTTCATGCGCTGCATGGTGCCCACCGACTGCAAACCGGCCGGCCGGCTGCTGGACCGCCCACGCCCTGACCTGTTTCCGCTGCTCTTGCAACTTCCGGCGGGTGACGGTGGTAGCTTCCGGCGGACGTTCCGGGGGCGGATGATGGCAGTTCCAGCGGCGGTTCCGAGTGCTGACGCCCGGCTTCCGGCGGAAGTTCCGCGTACCGAACACGGCAGGAAACCTCGTGCGCGCCCAACTCGGCAACGAGCGCCAACCGGCAACGCCAGCGACCCCGGTCAATACGGTCAGTCTTCGCTCGACTACGTTGTCCCGTAAGCGCTCCGACTCGACTGCTTCCCCCGTGGCAGGCGAGCCGGAGCGCTTTTGTCGTTCCACGATGGACAAACACAGCGAGCGCTCTGGATCGCCACAAATGCGGTCGAACCAACTTCCGGGGACGAAGGGGTGGATGCTGCCGGGGGAACCACGCTATGTTCCCCGGGCACAACCAAGCGGCCCCGGCCGGTGCGCTAACACCAAACCGGGGCCTACGCCGCGAGAGACTTGCTGGAGTCCCCGACATGCGCGTTTCTGACGCTACCACCGTGCCTATTTCCGTCGCCCGGCTGCGCTGGGTTGCCCTGACCGCCGCTGCGCTGCTCACCGCCTACGGCGAATTTGAGCTGGCAACCCTCGTCGGCTTCACGCCATGGCTGGCCTGGCTGCTGCCGATCGCCATGGACGTCTACGCCTACTGCGCATTCGCCGCCCGCCGCCGCGTCGACGTCCTCGCCGCCCTCGGACTGATGATCGTCTGCCAGGCGCTCGCCCACCTGCTCGCCGCCGGCATCATCACGCCCCACTGGGGACTCGTCGTCGCCGTGTCCGCGGTCGCCCCGATCATCTGCTGGCGGGTACACCACCTCGGCGACCACGCACCGACCCGGGCCGACCTCACCAGCACGCCCCCCGCCGCGGCTGCGCTGCCCCATGCCCCGCAGCGGCAGGCCGACAAGCGCACCGACAGCCCCGCGCCCACGGCGGCCCCGGCACGGCGCCGCCCGATCGCCGAAACGCGACAGCTCGCCGCGCAGCTCACCGCCGCACAACCCGACATCACCCGCGAAGGCATCGCCGCAGAACTGGGCATCACTCCCCGCCGACTGCGCGCCGTGCTCAACGCCGCCTAACGCCCACAAGCCCGCGCCGGGTCGTCGCTACGGCGGCCCGGCGCCGCACCACCATGCCCGGAACGCCCACAGCCCCGGCAGTGCGCTAACACCACCGAGGGCTGGTCACCGACCTTGCTGGAGGTCTGATCATGCCGCACACAGCCCGCCCACCCCGCGGACCTCACCGGCCCGCCGCCGCGCTCACCACCCACGACCAGACCGCACCGGCGGTCGCCCCATGAGCGTCTACGTGACGTCCTGGGTATGGGACAACGCCACGACCATCGGCGGTAACGACCTGCTCGTGCTACTCGCCATCGCCGACAACACCGACGACACCGGAGCCAACGCGTGGCCGTCCGTCGCCACCCTGGCCCGCAAGACCCGCCTCAACGAGCGCACCGTGCAACGCATCACCAGGAGACTGGCCCAAGACGGTCACCTGATCGTCGAGGCCACCACCGGCGGGCGCCGCTCCAACCGCTACCGCATCCCCATGACCCAACCGGCCGCCGCCCCGCCACCGCCGGTGCAGCCGCCCATCGACGAGGTCGACCCCGGATCACCCACCCAGACCCGTCCAGCACCCGGATATCCACAGCGCCACGACGCTTATCCACAACCCCCGGCAGCACGCCACCCCGGCGGACCGCCACCCCGACACGACGCCACCGCACCCCCGGCAGGAGCGCCACCGCTACCCCGGCGCAACCGCGCCACCCGAACGTCCTTGACCCACCCAAGAACCACCCCACGCGCCGACCGCCGCCCCGGCGGGCCGGCGGCCCCACCCGACCGGTGCGCGCGGCACCTTGGCCAGTCAGCGCACAACTGCGGCCCCTGCCGCTCCGAGCTAGTCGGCGCCGAGTGACGGCGACGCGCAGCCCAACAAAATCAAGATCAGATGGCTGCACGCCTGCGCCGCGGACCCACTGGCCGCTCGTACTCCGTGCCGCCATCACGTAGGACACGGTGGCGTTGTTGCTCCGGCGCTCTGCGCGTCTTGTTGAAGGTCGCGGCCCAACAAGAATGCCCCGATCGCTCCGAATGGAGCGACCGGGGCCGTTACGAGGGAGCACTGGTTAGGAGGTTGCCTTGCCCGAACCGGGGCACTGCTCGCGCTTGCCCATCTGCTGATGCGGCGGGCAGGCGCTACCAGGGGTTACGCCTACTCGGGTGCCGCAGACTGAGCACTGGCTCTGAGGTGCCATTCCTTGACTCCTTCAGGGATGCGGTAGTCCGGGAACGGGTCGTCGGCAGGATCGCCAACAGGGCCGGAGCCTGCCGTGACCCGCAGAAGCATCGCGGTTCCGTCGCTGCACACGATCGAGACCCCGGCCGGCGAGACGCCGGGCTGAGGGCCGAGATCGGGGAAGGCGACCAGTTGCCAACTGCGGAACTGAGTCGGGCGAGCGACGTCGAGGAGCTGCACGGCTAACACGGCAAGGCGACTCGCGCGGTACCTGGGCGGGAGTGGCTCGTCCGGCACGGGAATCGGTTTCGCCCCCGGCCAGACGGCTCCCCATAGGTACGCCTCGGAGCCTGAGTCATGCTTGACCTTCACGCCGGCGGGCGAGCCGCCTCCGGGCGCGGTGTCGTGGCCGTAGCGCTCGATCTCCTTGATGTCCGGGTGCTCACTGGCGGCGAACAACCCTTCGAGGACGTCGAGGACCTGGGCTAACTGCATGTCTGCTCCGATCTTGACCGCATCTTGCCTGTTCAGACACCGCTCGGGAGTCTAGCGGCGGGCGGGCCACGCGCCCGGGGCGCGTTCCTGCCCGTCAGTGTGCGGCCGCGTCGGCTTGCTCGATCTCGGCGACCAGGTCCGCGGCAGGCCGCAGCACCGGGCAGGGCGGTTCTCATGGAGCTGCTCGGGAGTCACGCCATTGGCTTGACGCTGTCATCATGCGGTGGGTCCAGGCGTCGGGGTGGTCGCCGCCGATCTCGGCCCAGAGTCGGGCGTTGGCCGCCGCGAACGCCGTCACGCCGGCTTGCGGGGCTGCGCGCCAGGCGGGGATCTGCGCTGCCCATCGTTCGGCGGACTGCGGGCTATGCCCGGACGCGATGAGCCAGATGGTCCAATACCCGGCGTCGAGCCAGGGTGCGCCGCGAGTGGCCCACCCCCAGTCGACGATGCGGGCGCGGTCGCCAACGATCACGTTGGCGTGGTTCCAGTCGGTGTGTAGAAGCGTGTCGCCTTCGAAGTACCAAAGCTCTTCCTCGTGCGGCACGTAGGCCGCGAGGCGCTGCGCTGCCTCCCGGAGCTCGATGTCAGGTGGCGGCGACAGTTCGCCGACTCGGCGTACGAGGTCCGCGACCTTCGGCAGGTCGTCTGATCCGGGTCGGTAGTCGGCGTGATGGCCGTCCAGGGCCTCGAAGATCAAGGCGTCCCAGCCGCCGGCCACGACGTGCGCGACCAGCGCGGGTGCGACCGGCCGGACATGGGCGGCTACGTCTGCCTCGCGTCGCTGCGTCCAGACCCATCGATGATCGGTCGGCAACGCCTTCACGAAGAAGCGGCCCCCGGGAGGCTGAAGCAGCGCGGCAACGGAGCTGTTCAGCCCTTCGCCCACCGACGGCGCCGAAATGACAAACCCGACCACGTCTTCGATCGCGTTTCGGACGGCCATCGGTAGTTCCCAGTACGAGATTCGAGTGAGCGGCACGACAAGTCCTCAGCGGGAGCGCGCTCCGGATCGCGGCGCCATGGCACGACAGCGACCCGGAGCGCTCAACGGGGGAAGGGCGTTGATCAGGTGTACGGGTTGTCGTTGCCGCAGCCGCGCTGGTTGGTCGTGGTCAGGGCCTCAACGTCGGCGACGATGACGACGCCGGCCGGTTCCGGGGTGCGGCTCGGCTGCCGGGAGGCAGTGCCAGTCGGGGCGGGACGGCTGGTGATCTGGACAGCGGTGACGGTCATGACGCTTTCCTTTCGCCGTGCTGACAGTAGGTTTCTAGTGGTGCCTTCGCCTCCTGGTACACGCGCGCCATGGGTCGGCATACCCGGCAGGTGGACGAGAGCTTGCAGCCGCTACATCCGCCTGTGCGAAGCATTTGGGCGTCTGCGATGGCAGGCAGACGCAGAAGCCCTTGCGGGCCTTCGGTGATCAAGTTGATGGGGTTGTCCCGGCCGACCTTGCACATCGTGGTGAGCCCGTGCGGGTCGACGTGGAAGGACGTGTGCCCGGCCGGGCAGCCCGCGAAGATCGCGCTCTTGTCGAGGTAGCCCGAGGCCTGCGTTTCGAGCGGGGAGCCGTTGCCGGTGTACGTGGGCGAGATCGAGCCGTACTCGTTTCTCGGCAGTCCCAACTCGTCGACCAGGGCGCGCATGGCGTCCAACTCGTCGACGTTGTGTTTCGTGACGATGATCGTCACCTCGACCGGCAGCCCTGCCTCAGCGGCGGCGAGCAGCCCCCGGTAGGCGCTCTTGAACGCTCCGCGCGTCTGCGTCAGGGCGTCGGCCGTCTCCGGGCTCGCCCCATACATCGACACCGTGATCTTGTGAGGTCTCCTTGCCGAGAACATCTCGATCAGTGCGGGCCGGGCGAGGCGGGAACCGTTGGTGAGGATCTCGACCATCATCCCGGCGTCATGCGCCCGTTCGTAGGACGGCGGGAAGTCCGCGTCGATGAGAGGCTCGCCGCCGGTGATCTGAAACCAGAGGACGCCCATCGCCTGCAACATGTCGACCAGGCGCAGCTTCTCGGCCAGCGGAAGACCGGCGAAGGGCCGCTGTTCCAGGTAGCAGTGCTCGCAGGAGAAGTTGCAGCCCTTGTTGATCTCCCACGACGCGCGACTGTAGGTCACCGGCCCGACCGAGCGGCTACGCACCGACACCACACTCCCGGCTGGCTGGCCGGTGAGATCGATCTGCCATGCCTGCCGCGCGGCGTCCACGAACCACGGCGGCACCGGGCGCCCCTCGTCCGCTGCCTCGGCAAGCTCCGCGTAGAACGCCTCCGGAAGCTGCATCCCGGCTTGCGCTCCGGGCCGCACGGCGACATAGATGTCCTCTTGCGGACTGACGATGACCAGCATCCCGCTACCCCTTCCAATCCAGCCCCGGGCGCCAGTCGTCCGGGCGCAATGCGTCACGAATGGCGGACACCCGCGCACAGGTCTCGCGGGGGTCACCGAGGCCGTTCGGGTGGAGTTCTCGACCGCCGAGGATCACCCATTCCAGTGTTGGGAACGCGTTCAGGTCGGCGCCGATCCACTCGACTTTCAAGGCCAGCGTGCCGGTGCCGTACATGTAGTCGGCCTCGGCCAGCTCAATGACCGCCCCGACGCCGAACTTCAGATCAGTGCTCATGCCGCACGCCTAGCCCAGGTGATAAACCGCGCGTACAGCTCGGGAAGAGGCGTCCGAGGCAACTCCTGAGCGGCACGGGCGTAGTGGTCGAACATGACCACCAAGAGCCGGCCCGGAGCGAGAGCACTGGTCATCGCCTCCCGAGCGAGGACGCAGGGCCATGGTCGCCCGCATGTATCGCAGTCCCAGCCTGGTCGGACTGGCACGTGCGTCTTCTTGTCCTGCACGGTGGTCATCGCCGGTAACCCCTGGCGCGACTCTCCTGTGCCGGCGTGAGGCTCCCGGCCCGTCCGATCTGAGGCCATGCCGCGGTGTGCTGCGCCCACGCGCCGATGTCGTCCTTCGGCAACGCGTATGCACGCACACGATCGCGCTTCGACTCGTCGCAGGGCCAGCGCACTCCGCACACGCCGCATGTGCGTGCACGCAATCTCCACCACCGTGCACGTGCACGCGGGTAGTGCATTGCAGTCACCTCGATCAACTGAGAACTGGACGGGAGGGCGATATGCACGCGCCAAGATCGTAACCGTGCAAACCATGTGTGAGCTAGCATGCACGGACGAGAGTGGACATGCAAGATTGCACGGCCGTCTTTGCAAGCGCCGCCCCTGGCGCGTGCGACGCATGAGGCGGGTGCACACTGATCAGAACGGAGTGAGGGGATGGACGAGATGGCTGTGCGTAAGCCGCCGACCGTTCGGCTTCGTCGCCTTGCGCACGAGATGACGCGAGCCCGGGAAGGTGCCGGGCTGACCAGGGAACAGGCGGCCGAGCGGGTCCGCATGGACCCGTCGTCACTCTGGCGTCTTGAGACTGCGAAGAACCGGCCGCTCAAGCGCACCGTGCTTGTCCTGCTCGACCTCTACGGCATCACCAAGACCGAGGATCAGGCCCGCTACCTGGAGCTCCTGGCAAAGTCCAATGAGCTGGGATGGCTTGAGTCGTACGAGGACTCGCTGGCCGAGAGCTACCAGGCGTACATCCACTTCGAGGCCGGCGCCTCAGAGTTCCGCAGCTTCCAGAACGCGTTCGTGCCGGGACTCCTGCAAACGCCGGAGTATGCACGTGCGGTCGTCCGGGGCGTGCATCCAACGCTGGACGAGGCGATTGTGGAGCAGCGTGCAGAGGTCCGTGCGCGGCGGCAGGATACGCTTGCACAGCGGGGCGTCACCCTCTGGATGGCGATCGACGAAGCGGTCATGCATCGCACGGTCGGCGGGCAGGAGGTGATGCGTGCACAGATGCAAGTGCTGGTCGACGCCGTGGAGAGCAAGCGGGCCGTCGTGCAGATCGTGCCGTTCTCGGCCGGCGCGCATCCGGGCAGTCAAGGCGCGTTCACCGTCCTCGACTTTCCCGCGCCGGACCCGGCGCTGGTCTACATCGAAGCCCTTGCAAGCAACCTGTTCATCGAAGAGCCCGACGAGGTCAGGGCCTACCAGGCCAACTTCCTGCACCTCGTTGCGCTCTCGCTCAGCCCCAGCGAATCCCTCAAGATGATCAAATCGGCAACGAAGGCATAACGGAAGGAGCCCGGGATGGACCTGTCTCAGGCGGAGTGGCGCACCAGCTCACGGAGCGGCGGCAACGGCGACTGCGTCGAGGTCGCCATCACCGACGAGGGCGTGGCAGTGCGCGACACCAAGGACCGCGACAAGCCACCGCATATCTATACCCACAGTGAGTGGGTCGCCTTCGTCGGCGGCGTCAAGGACGGCGAGTTCGACCTGTAGTCAGACGCAGAAGGGAGCCCCGCTCCGGCGCGATGCCGGGCGGGGCTTTTCCGTGTGCGGAGCGGCGCGCGTACATCGAAGGATGGGGTGCCCAGATGCGACCGATATCTTGCCTTGTATGCACTCTGGATAGTTTTGTCTACACGCTATGGTTCAATCGAACATGTGTTCTAAGTCGTGCGTTGAGGTGGGCATTCACTTGTACGATCTTGGCTCTCGTTCGATATTTCGGACGGCGCGGTACACGGGGGTGTAGATGGGATGATGGCTGACAAGCTGGTTCGAATCGAGTCATGGGCCATGTTCGGTGTGAAGGTGGCAGCAGGTGTCGCGGTGGCCGTCTACCTGTACCGGCGAACTACGGCGGCCCGAACGGAGTTGTCGGCCACCCGCACGGAGTTGACTGAGGCGATTGACGCAACTCGGCGAGACGTGGCAGCCCTGCACGGTCTCGCCGCCGATGAGAACGCCGTCTATCTCCGAGGATGGATGGACGGCAGTGCTGGGACGGGCGGTAAGGGGCACGAACCTGCCGCGTAATCCGAGCCGAACTGCTAGAGATGGCTCACGACCGGGGGCGGGTTGAGCCGAGGGTTTGCCCGCCCCCGCCGGTTGTATCCGTGCTGAAGCCGAACGCAGGCCACTGTTTGGCCGCGGCATTGCCGCAGGCATCCGTTGCATGATCCGTTGCAGAACCTTGACGTACCTGCGAGGTCATACAAGGGCATGGAAGGTCATTTACCCAGCTCAGGGGACCTGTATGACCGCCCGAATCCTTCAGGATCCCTACGTTGGACCACCTACGGATCAGAAGGTTAGGGGTTCGAGTCCCTTCGGGCGCACAAGATCGAAAGGCGCTGACCTGCGGAAACGCGGAGTCAGCGCCCTTCTTTTTTGCCCGAATCGCTCCGAATGTCCGTACACTGTGGACCGGATGGTGCTCGTCCGCCGAGCGTGACCTTAACCAGGCAGCGAGGTTGGAGGCAGGCTGCGCGCAACGTCTAGGCGCCCCGGCGCGGCCCCCACCAGTTCCCGAACCGGGCATGAGGGGGAATGCCGAAACCAGGTCACCCTGTGCGATCGGGTGTGACTGCGGACGTTAGTTGCGAGGCGGCCTGTTGAGCGACAGGGTGATGTCAGCGGTTCGGAGAGGTGGAATTTGTCGCCCCGGCCGGGGTTCGGCAGATGGAGCAGGTCACACCGGCGCATCGAGGCGGCTCGACGGCACTGACACTTCCGTCGACGATCTACACTGCGTGACGATCTTTGGTCCTGCCTGGGGGAGGCCTCGACACATGTCCGAGACGGATAATCGCGCAGAATCGCTTGCCGACCGGGACGTGCGCGAGACCGTAGTCGGGAAAGTAGCGGATTCTTCCCCCAAGGCAGGCGCCTGTCCGGGGGACCGGCGACAGGTCCGTGTGGTCATCGCCGCGACCGTCACCGGCCTCGGTGTCGCGCTGCTCCTGCTCGCGGCCTTTTGGCTGAACGACGGCGACGCGGACGCCGACAGCGTCCTGGGCATCTACCTGCAGTGGCTGGCGGCCACGGCCGCCGTCCTGGGGGCGGTGGCCGCGGTGTATCGCCGACAGGTGGGGTTGGAGACCGGGGAGCTGCGGGCACGCCGGCGAGTGTGGATCTGGACCGGTCTGGCCGGGCTCGTCGCCGCGGGCGCCACCGCAGCCGGGCTGGCCAACACGATCCACCGGTACGCCGGCGGTTTCGTCGACACCGCCGGGCCGCTCACCGCGCTCGGCGGCCTGGCCGCGTTCGGTGGCCTCGTCGTGCTTCTGTTCACCCGGCCCGAACCCGGCCGAGTGTGGCGGTGGCGCCCGGCCGCCATCACGGCGATGGTCACGGCCGTCGTCCTCGTCGCCGTCGCTGCCGCCCTGGCCGGTACCGCCGACCGGTGGTCCGTGCGGGCGACGACCACAGACAGCGTCGCGGCGGTCGCGGCGGTTCCCGCGTCGGTGACCGCGGTGGCCTGGTCCGCGGCGGTGCCGGGGACGGTCGAGGAGGTCGTGGCGGCCGGGGCCGGCGCGGTGGTCCGCGTCTCCGACGGCGTCCTGGCACTCGATGGTCGCGACGGTAAGGCGCGGTGGTCGTACCGGCGCCACCATGCGGAGGCGAAGTGGATGGCGGCGAGTCCGGACGGGCGTACCGTCGTGGTCTCGTTCGTTTCGTTGTACGGCGACAGCAGAACCGATCGTCTGGTCGTGCTGGACGCGATGTCCGGCAGGGTGCGTGCGACCTTTGCGGATGACGAGATGTTCTGGCTGCGCGGGCACGCGCTGGTTTCCAACGCCATGATCGTCGGCCAGTCGGTGCGGCACCACACCATGGGGGCGTGGTCCGCGTCGACCGGTTCGCGGGTGTGGTCCTGGCAGCCGCCGGCCGGGTGTGACTACTACGAGCCCAAATCGCTGACCGCCGGGGCCGACACCGTCCTGATCGCCGTCGCCTGCGGCGACGAACACGTCCGCGGCGCAGGCCGTGAGCTGCGCTTCCTGACACTCGACGCCGCCTCGGGCCGGCAACTGCGCGAATCGCGCCTGCCGACGGCCGACCTGGCGGACATGGACGTCCGGTTCACGGCGGCGCCCGACGGCTCACTCGTGCTGATCCATGCCGCCGCGGAGGGGGAGCGCAGCCAGCTGCTCGACGTCGCCACCGGCCGGCTCAGCCCGGCACCGACAGGGCTGTACACCCTCCCCGGACACGGCCTCGCATACCCGTGGAACTCGTCCGGACCGCCCGCTCTGGTCGACGCGCGGTCCGGGGAAACCCGCCAGGCAGCGGGGAAGGTCGCCGGGTGCGGCCGCTCCGGCATCGTGCTGGCCGGCGGTGTCGTCTGTGTCCATGACCCCACCCATACGTGGTTCGACGCCTTCGTCACCACCGGCCTGGTCCCCGTCCACTCGTCACCGGTGCCCGGCACGACCCTGACGGCGGTGCCGGTCGTGCTCGCTGCCCGCGAGGAGGACGAAATTGGCAGTTTTCCCGTCAGGTTCACCGCGGCGCCCGGAGCGGTCATCGTTTACTCCACCTACGCCCCGGCCTCCAGCGAGAACCGGGTGGTCGGTCTGCGCTGAGCCTGTCGTTCAACCTCCAGCGACGGCCGGTCACAGCCGCCGATGGCCCTTCGCCTTACTGCACCGGTTCCGCCGTCTCGCCGTGCGCTGGGAACGCCGACTCGACATCCACGACGGCCTCGTCAGCCTCGCCTGCGTCCTTATCTGCTGGCACCGCCGCGCAGTCCGGGTAGCAGGATGTCGCGCTTCTACTTTGCGGCCTCGAGCTGTCCGATGATGGTGGTGGCGTACTCGTCGAGCAGTGCGGCCTGGCCGCCAGTCGCGCGGCCGAGGCGCAGCAGCCGATCGACGCCGGCGCGGTAGCGCTCAAGCAAGTGGACCGCGTCGGCGTAGTGCCGCGCTTGTCGCGCCACGTCGGTCTGACCGCGCGCGACGGCCAGCGTTGCCTCGTCGAGCGTACGCAACAGGGCCTCGCCGCCGTTCAGGTAGAGGAACGCGGTGTGGTCGCGCAACAGCTGGGTCGACGGCTGGATCGGGAACTGGGCGACGTTGGCGCACAGCGGGCCGCACTCCAGGCCCCGGCCGGCGATCGAGGCCGGTGCGTCGCGGAGCATCTCCCGGGCGTCCGCCGGCAGCACGTACCCGTCCTTGACGTTCTCGCGTACCGCCTCGGCGAACGGACGCAGATATGCCTGCCGGTCCGGGTATAGCGCGTCCAGTGTCGCCCGGTCGAACGGGATGTGCGTGCCGTTGAGGAAGCAGAGCCCCGCACCGCCGGGCGGATTCTCGTTGACGCCGGCGTCCAGGGCGATTGGCACCGCGAACGGGGCAAGCCGCAGACCGCCGAGGGCATTGCCGCGGCTGTCGCGCAAGACGGTCAGACCGTCGGCGGCCAGCGCGATGCGAGGAGCCGTCGGCGGCGCGACGCCCCCACGCTCCCAGGTCACCAGGTGATCGATGGCGGCCGCGAGGGTGTAGCGGTCCGGGATGCGACTGCGGCTCGGGCGGGCACAGTTGTCCCGCAGCGGGGCGGTGGGCTGGTCCCGGCGCAGCAGTGCGTACCGGACGGCGAACGACGCCCAGTCGGAGTGTGACGTGCCGGCGACAGTCCAGGTCCGCATCCGCCGGGTGTCCGGCTGCAGCGAGCTGATCTCGTTGGCGGACGTCGCCGGCGCCGCAGCGAATTCGGTCTCGGACAGCACCTTGAATACCGGCACCCGCAGGTCGGTTCGCATCTTCTCGCCGCCGATGTAGAGCAGCACCGCGTCGGCGACCGGCGTGCCCCGGGTCTCGATGGCGTTGGCGAACACCGAGACCCGGCCCGCGGACTGGGAAACACCGGTCGCGATCACCGTGCTCACCCGCCGCTGCAGGCTGCCGAGCACGCCCGAGCCGCGCACTGCCCGGATGCCCTGGGCGAACACGTCGTAGGACAGTGGATCTCCGGTGGTCAGCGTGCCACCGGCGGTGAGATCGAGGCTGCCGTACCGGGTGGGGCTGAACGCCTTGAGGCCCAGGGCGGGATTGGTGATCGGGGCGCTCTGCGCGGTGATCCCGACCCAGGCGTAGCCCTCCCGCATCAGGAACTCGTGCGTGCGGAACCAGAGCGCCTCGACGTCGTACTGGCTGGTGGCGTTGAGCCACTCGACCACCACGGTGCCGTTGAAGGCCGAGGCCCTGGCCGGCCGCCGCACCACCATCCGGGTCTTGTACGGATGGCCGGACGAGACGACCGACGCGGTCGGCGAGGGCGTGGGGCGCGCACCGATGCCAGGGGCGACGGTGGCGTCGTAGACGTTGGCCGTGCCGCTGAAGAAGTACTCCTGCTCGACGTAGCCCCGCGCGGGCAGGCCGAGGTCGCTCGCGAAGAAGGTGTAGTCGTGGTCGGCGCTGCCGGGCACCGAGGGAATGGGGCCCTCGATGGTGGGCAGAGGCCCCCTCGCCGGGCCGTCCGCCCCCGCGGCCGGCGCCGCGGCGATCAGTCCACTCGCGGCGAGCAACACCGCCAGGGCCAGAGAGCTGCGGAAGCGCATCGCCGACTCCTCACCAGGTCCACCAGACGGACCGCATGGGTCGTCAGATGGACTGAACGATAGGCGGGCGGGGGCGCTCCAACAAGCCTTCAATCGATGGAATCCGAAATGTGCGAAGCGCCGCCCAGGATCTCCGCGCGCAGAGCCTCGTCGCCGGCAGCCGCCCGCTTGCCCGAGGCGGTCAAATTCGATACCTGGAGCCGCAATGGGAGAAGCAATCGGGCAGAGCCTGGTGATGGCGGTAGGTGTCGCGTTGAGCCCGATGCCGATCATCGCGGTCGTCCTGCTTCTCACCACAGCCGGAGCCCGGCGCAATGGCCCGGCGTTCGTCGTGGGCCGGCTGACCGGTCTGGCCGTGATCGGCGTCATCGTGCTGGCGATTGCCGGGCCCGCCGTCGTCAGCGACCAGGGGCAGCCGGCGACCTGGGTGACGTGGCTCAAGCTGGTGCTCGGGATCTTGTTGCTGCTGGTGGCCGCTCAGCAGTTCGCCGGCCGGCCGGCCGCGGACGCTGAACCGACGATGCCGAACTGGCTGCAGAGCATCGACCGGTTCGGTGCGGCGCGATCGCTCGGCACCGGTGCGGCGCTCACCGGTCTCAATCCGAAGAATTTCCTGCTCGCGGTTTCGGCGGGCACCGCAATCGCGCAGACCGGCATCCCGGGGGTTCAGCAGGCGGTGGCGTACGGGGTGTTCGCGCTGATCGGAACGCTCAGCGTCGGCGCGCCCGTCGTCTTCTACCTGGCGATGGGCGACAAGTCGGCGACGACTCTCGCCGCCGTCAAGGATTGGATGGGCCGCCACAACGCTGTGATCATGTCGGTGGTGTGCCTGGTGATCGGCGTGAAGCTGATCGGCGACTTCGTTAGCGGCCTGGGCGTGTAGTCGCCGCCCTGCCCGTGCCCGTGCCCGTGTCCGCGCTCAGCAAGGCAAGGCAAGGACAGTTCTGCTCGATGTCCAGCGGATCGCTGTCGCCGTCGACTGACGTCTGGACGCGCCGCCGAGAAAATCTAGGCAGGAAGGGCTAGACATTCTCTTCAGACGCGGTTAATGTTCGTCTCGTTGAGAGCACAGGTCGTTGAAGACGCAGACGATAGACCGAGCATCAAGCAGGGTCCGGAACGTTCGTGGCTCGCTCGGCAAAGCGGTGGACCAGAATCACCGCCAGCACCTCAGTAGGACACGGGTAAGGCAAGACCTTGACGTAACTCCAGGTCAGGGCAGACGCAGGCGGGGCTGACGCAATTTCAGGGCTCCACCTGATGCAGGACGGCAGTCGAAGTTCGTGTTACCGCAGTGAGCAAGGCAGGTGTGGCCGATGCAGGTTTGGGGCTCCATCTGATGCAGGAAGATCCGCCGTACGTGTGCGGGGCCGTGAAGTTTGCGTGGGGCTCCGACACCGGCAGTGAGCAAGACGGCACCACAGGGAAGTAGAGGAAAGGGAGGGCTGAGCACCGTTGGATCGCCCGCCGTCAGGACAGATAGCCGGTCCTGAGGTGGACACCGCAGTTTCCATCGAACGTGAGGTGGTCTCCGGTCACGCTTATGCGATCCTCGCGCCGCAATCCGCGAACGGCGGCAGGTGTGGAAAAAGCAAGCCGACGAACCTGTCGGTAGATGGTGTTGTGAACCCGTAACCCTGGGCCCCGGCGCTTCCGCGCCGGGGCCCTCGTCATAGGAAGGTGCGTGTGGATGGCCCAACCCGATGACGTGCTCGACGACGAGCACTACCCCGCCTACACGATGGGCCGCGCCGCGGAGATCACCGGCGCCTCGCAGGATTTCCTGCGCCGCCTCGACGAGGCGAAACTGTTCATCTCGTTCCGGTCGGCCGGAGGTCACCGCCGCTACTCGCGTCACCAGTTGCGTCTGGCCGCACGGGTCCGGCAGATGGTCGGTCAAGGCGTCGCGCTGGAGGCCGCCTGCCGGATCATCGTCCTCGAGGACCAGCTCCAGGAAGCTCTCCAGCGCAACCAGGACCACGAGCGCCGACAGCAAACAGAAGCCGCCTGATCTCGATCGCCTTCCCGGTCCTTCTCCGATCATGGGGAAGGACCGTTCGCATTGCGCGCGCAGCAATCAACGGGCACGCAACCGCTGCCTGAACCACCCGACCCGCGAGTCAACCGAACTCGGGGCAGTCCCAGATTCAGCGGCAGGTGCGGCGTGGGGCGGTGCTGGGCGGGTGATCAGAAATGCGCTGGCCGGAGCGGCCGTAGAGCCTCTTCGCCGGGCTGTTCAGGACCGCGTCCAGGTGCGGGTGGTCGTGTATTTGACGTTGCCGAGCTTGTCGTACGCGCGGACCTGGACCTTGATCGTCTTCTTCTGTGATGTGGTTTTGAACGCCAGGACGTAGCCGGCTCTGGTGTCGGTGGCTACGACCTTGCCGTTGATCAGCAGCTCGACCCGGGCGATGCCGCTGGCGTCGGTAGCTTTGACGCTCACCTTGACGGTGCCGGAGACCCTGGCGCCGTTCTTCGGCGCCTTGGTGATCGAGACGGTGGGCGCCTTGTTGTCGGCGATGACGGCTTCGGCGGCAACGACGCCATCCTCGGTGGCGCGGGCAACGACGAGTTGACCGGCGACGACGGCGACAACAAGCTCTACGGCGAGGCGGGCGAGGACGTCCTCTACGTCTACGACGGTGTCGGCTTCCTCGACGGCGGCGAGGACAACGACGTGTGCAACGGCCGATACGAGACCGTCACCCTGATCTCCTGCGAGACGTTCCAGCCCTGGTGACACTTCGCGGGTAGCCCCATGGAGCGCCAGGTCAGAAGGGTTAGGGGTAAGGCCTTCGGCTCGTCTGATCGGGCCGCATTCCGGGGTGACTTGTTTTCGTCGCGTCCGGCGGGCCGGTTCTTCGTGGCCTTTCCTTGATGCTCTGAAACCAACTGGCCGGCTCAGGGTGATCTGGGGGAGTCAATAGGTATCTCCGGACAAAGGCGCGGATGCGGTCTTCGCAGGCATCGATACCGGCTAAATCGACGATGCGCGTCCGCGTTCGGCCTTGGTAGCCTGTGCAACCCTCATGATCTTGGAGGATCGATGCACGCACCATCGCGGATCGCCCGGCGTCTCGGCGTCTCGGCGACCGCGGCTCTCTCCCTTGTCCTCACCGGCACCGCACCAGCCCTGGCCGAGGACACCACCCCGCTTGACACCACCCCGCCGGTCATCACCAGCACCGGCCTGACTGATGGCCAAACTGTCCTGCGGCAATCGGTACTGCACCCCGTGGTCACCGATGATGTCGCGGTCACCACCGTCCTTGCCCGGGCCGGTGCGGGCAGCTTTTCGCGCTGCACCGTCGACGCCTCCCAGGGTCTCAGTTGCTCGGTCACCATTCCCGTCGCGCTCAACGGGACCGACATCGACATGACGGTTCGCGCCTTCGACGCGGCGGGCAACCGCGCCGACCGGATCACCCGGGTGCACGTCGTCGCAGTGGCCTTGTCCGGCGTACTCGCGCCGAAGGCTGGAACGGCGATGCGTAGCGGGCCCAGGACCGCCACGCTGAGCGACGTCTCGACCGAAACAAGCAAGATCGAGATGACGGAGGGATCCACCGGCGCCGTCCTCGCCACGCTCACGGCTGAACCATGGACCTTCACCTGGAACGCCTCCGCAACCGCCACCCCGCCGTGCTTCCGGCTCAGCGAACCAGCCGGTAACAGCACAACGTACTGCTCGAACTACGTCGTCTCCGACGAAGCTCCCGTGATCGCATCGGTCTGGGCCTGGCACGAATATGGTGGCGACGAATTTGGCGGCAAGCTTGCCTGGTCCAGCCGGCTCGACCAGGGCACGGGTTGGATTGGCGCCGACGGCACGATCACGTCGAGCCCCACGGACAAGACCGGAATCGATCACACCGAGCTGTGGGTCGACGGCGTTCTCCGCAGCAGCACCACCGCGCAGTCGGCCTTCTTCGACTGGCACGACGCGACTCGCGGAAAGGCCTTCGCGAACCTTCAGGTGCGCGTAATGAACCGGGTCGGTCTCACCACCACCAAGGCGTTTCGCCTGAATATCGACAACGTCGGGCCGGTGCTGCGGATCTCGCCGCGAGCCGGCACGCTGCTGCGCGGCAAGCAGGTCACCGTGACCAAAACCGCGACCGACCAGCACCGCATCGTCCCGCCCGAGTCGGCCGGTTTCAGTACTCCGTGGCAGGCCTCGCCGTTGTCGTACTCGGAGTACGTGACCCTGCACGGGGACGGATCGATCCGGCTGCGCTTCTCCGTGTACGACGAGCTCGGCAACCCGTCCGCGCTCAGCAGCTTGGTGACCGTGGACAACACGAAAGCCACGGTGGGGTTCGCGACAGCACCGAAGAACAAGGCCAAGGTCAAGGGAACCGTCAAGGTGACCGCCAAAGCGAGCGACAAGTACGGTGTCGCCCGGGTCCAGCTGCTGATCAACGGCAAGGTTGTCGCAACAGACACCTCGGCGGCCTTCAAATTCTCGATCAACACAAAGAAGTACGGCAAGAAAATCAAGGTTGGGCTACGGGCGTACGACAAGGCCGGCAACGTGACCACCACGTCAACACGTACCTGGTACCGCCGCTGACCTGACGCGTGGACGGCCCGGTCTTGCGGTGCGAGACCGGGCCACTCATCCGCACCGGGAAATCTCGGTCATCGCGCACTGTTGAGGGGCGGGTGACCTGCGGCTTCGTGTCGTATGACCCGGCCGTTTCGCCGAAGTTGTTTGTTTCGTCGCATCCGGCGGGCCGGTTCTCGCCGCTTCGTCCTTGATGCGTTTGCGGATGTGCCGGGCCGCGGCCAGCCCGGGCGCTTTCCAGGTACGCGCTGAGCTGCCTCGCGGTCCACACCGCGACCCGCCGGGCGTTTCGCCGGTCAGTTCCGACCGCTCGATGCGGCCCTCGGTCCAGACCTGCCGTCGTCATGGTTCTCGATGAACCATGACGACGGCAGGTCAATCTGGATCTAGGTTCTAGGTCCCCTTTTGAATGAGCACGGACTGCGGTATGGAACTGTTGAAGTCAGTCCCGCCGGATGAGGCTCCTTCAGATGAAGACCCTCCTGAAGACGGCTTCGATTTGCGGAAGCTGATCTTTTCCTTCCATTGAATTCTCTGCTTCTTGGCGGAGCCTGGTCCTCTCTGGAACTTGCTGTTCACCCAGTTTCCCACCTTTTCGTCCCACTCCTGGCTGTAGCCGCCGAGGAATGGCGCGGTGTGTGTACCGGAATTCATGTCGCTCTCGTTCTCGACCCAGAATGTCACGGTCGCGACGCCGGCATTCCTGTCGATAGAGTCGACCTCCCATTTCAAATCGTACGAACCGAGGAAGAACGCCGTTTCATTGTGCCGAATGTCGTCGATCAGGTGCTTGGTGTTCAGCGTGTACGACAGCGTTTTGGTTGCGTTGCTCTTGTCGGCCGCGTACTCCGGGGTGTACTCGGGGTTGTTCTTCGCAATCTGTTCGGCAACCATCTCGCGCGCCTTCTGCACGTGACTGTGCTTCTGGAGCTGCTTGGTCATCGAATTGTCTTCCGTGAGGGTCCGATCGTCAGGTCCGGTACCGCTGACCCACTCCCAGCCGCATCGCACCGGGCTCGGGTCGCTCGGCGAGCCCATGACCGCGGTCGTTATCGACCTCTCCCTGTGATAAAGGTCAGTCCAGGCGCCGCCGTAATTGCTGGACATGTAGGCCAGGCCGTTGTCTGCCGCCTTGCCCCCGTGGTCGACCCCCGAGGTCATCGCGCCAGCCGTCTTGCCGAAGGCATACACCCCGGCCTTCCAAGCCGGTACGAAGCCGGGGATATTGCAGACGAGGCAGCTGTCCATGCCGGTCGGGTCGGACAGCGTGATCGGGCTGTTGTCGGCGTAGCTGTAGGCGTTCCAGCTGGCCGGCTTGTTCGAATCGAATACCGGATCGACCGAGATGAACCGGCCGAGGGCCGAGTCGTAATATCGGGCTCCGATATGGACCAGGCCGGTCGGGTCGTTGTCGCCACCCACGAATCCACGTTCGCTCCCCCAGGCGACCGCGGTGCCACGAGCTCCGCCGTACGGAGTCTGCCGCCGCTGCACAATCGCCTGATTGCCGGCCGCGATCGAGAGCTGCTGTGTGCCCTGGGTGTCGGTGACCAGCCAGGTCAGCGGGCCGCCGGAGGTTACCGAAGCGCAGTCCTGCCCGGCCCAGTTGTAGAACCGGGTCGCGGTGACGACACCGGTCGACTTGTTCCGGCGCACCTCCTGCCCCGGGAGGTACAGCGTGGTGCCGGAGGCGTCGGCGCGTAGCAGGCGGGTTCCCTCGGCGCTGTAGACGTTGCCGGTGGTGCCGCTGCCGTCGGTCACCGAGGTCAGGTGACCTTCCACGTCCCAGTTGAGCGTCTGCGTTCCACCGGCAGCAGCGGGCCGGCTGTTCATGTTGCCGGCCTCGTCGTAGCCGTACGAGGTGGCGCTGTTGCCGCCTGGACCGGTGACGGTGACGGCGGTGACTCCGTGGGCGTGGGCCGCTGTCGCCGCAGGATAGGTGTAGCTCGCGATGGTGTCGCCGGCCGCCGCGTGAGCGGTCTGCGTCTTGCGATTGCCAGCCGCGTCGAACGTCCAGGACTGCCAGTACGGGGCCGGGCCGCCTAACCCGGATGCGGACGCTGCTGCCGAGCAGTCACCAGTGGTCGGCGTCCACGCTTCGCTCAGCCTCTGCTCGAAGTCGTACGTGAAGCACTGGGTATCCGCCGCTGCGCCCGATGGGGCATCGGCGAGCTTCACGACGTTGCCGGTCGCGTCGTAGGTCAGGTTTACGTCCGCTACGGTCTGCGGGCTCAGCTGGCGGATCGTCTGCGCCCGCACCAGCCGGCGTGTCACATCGTCATAGGTGAAGCCGCGCTGCAGCCAGTTGCCGGACGTGGCTTGGAACTGGATGAAGCTGGTCTCCCCGTACGCGGTGTAGTCGGTGTTCGTCACGTACTGGCCCAGCCCGGGCGCATTGGTCTGCAACTGCTCGGGCTGGCCGGTTGCGTCATCGTAGGTGTAGGTAAGCGTCTCGGCACCGAGGCCTCCCACGTTCGGGTATGACACGGTGGCCAGCGACCCGTCCACCTTGTAACCCCGCGTGGTGCTGTAGGTGCCGGCCAGACCGGTAACGGATGCCGGGATGGTGATGTCCTCACCAGTCGGCTGGTACAGCGGGGTGTAGCCGCGCACCTTCGTCTTGTATTCGTCGGTGCCGACCCACCGGCTGGACGAGGCCAGCTGCCCCTTGCCGCCGGCCGGGTCGTACTCCCAGCTGAGCATCTTGGTGCCGGCGGTGGAGCCGAGATACTGGACCTTCTTGCGGCCGATGGAGTCGTAGGTCCAGACGAGCTTCTGCTGCTTGGCGTCGGTCATGGAATCCATGTCGCCGTTGTTGTCGAAGTGCACGCTCGACGAGCCCTTGTCCGGGTCGGTGGTGCCAGTCTGCCGGCCCATCAGGTCGTACTGGTATGTCCAGCTACTTCCGGCGTTGTCGGTAACGGAGTCCTTGTTGCCTCGGGCGTCGTAGTGGAACGTCTGCACGTCGTACGTGCTGCGCACGTTGCTGCCCACGTCGCCGGCGTTGTGGTACTGCCGCATCTCGACCGTGCGCCCTTGCCCGTCGGTGATCGACGTGGTGGCCACCCCGCCGGGCGGCGGCACAACCGAGGTCCGGTCGCCGCCGTAGACGGTGGTGGTTCGCCACTTCTCCGCGCCGGAGGACTTGACCACCGCGGCGGTCTGCCGGCCGGCACGGTCGTACTCGTTGGCCGTCTGGACCTTCGGCTGCCAGTCGAGGACGGTGAACAACGTCGTCGACGGCTGCACCGCGGCGTCGAAGTGGGTGCTGGTCAATGCCGAGCGGCCGGCGGCGTCGTACTTGGTCTCGGTGAATACCGTGCCGACGTTGCCCGTGGCCATGGACATCTGCTGGGTTTGCCTCGGGCGCAGCAGCCCGTCGTAGAGCGCGTGGCTGGTGACGTAGGTGCCGTTGGCATTCAGCTTCTTGGTGGTGACCGCGTTCATCCCGCCGGAGGCCTTGTTCAGGTAAACGTACTCGGTGTTCGGCTGGGTGGAATATGTCGCCTTCGGGTGGTTGGGCAACCACAGCTTGATGATCCGGCCGAGGCCGTCGTAGCTGATATCGGTACGCCTGCCGTTGACGTCAGTCTTGGCGATTGCCTTGCCGTAGCCAGGCTCCAGCTCACTGGTCGACGTCCACAGGAGCGCATTGGTCTCAGTGATCTTGGTGACGGGTCCGCCACTGACCGGGGTGTATGCGGTCAGCGTGTGGCTGCCGCGCTGGTCACCCTCGTCCGTCTTACGGCCGTAGCTGTCGTAGGCGTAGGTATTCGTGGTCATCCATGACGATCCAGCGGTCGGCGTCCACGACTTGGCCCGCTCGTTGAGCGTCGTATCGCCCTTCGTCGGCGCCTGGCCGTAATCTCGGCTGTCGAAGCTGGAGCGGACGTCGGATATCACATCCTCCTCTTTCGTCGGGTTCTTGCCGCAAGCCAGGGCATACGACTCGATCCGGTTCGCCAGAGCCAGGATGTTCGCGGTGGTGTTGCGCCCGTACGTCGTCTTGGTGCACTGCTCATCACCGGTGACCGCGACATCACCCGAGTCGGCCAGCTGCGTCTCCATGCCGTATGAGTCGTAGGTGTAGTCGGCGCGTGCGACCTTGCGGCCGCCTGCGGCAAGCACCGTCGCGTTCCAGGTGCTCCAGGTGCTCAGGTGCCGGGCGTAGGTGGTTGAATCGCCGATCTTTCGAGTGGCGGTCGGTGCGGACTGCCACGGCGTGGAGAACTCCGACGAGACCGGGGTGGACTCGACGCCGTTGAAGACGGTGGTCTGCCGCAGCGTGCCGGCGAATGCGTCCTCGTCGTTGACCGCCGGGGAGTCGGCCGCATCGTCGGCGTCGCCGTCGGCGTTGCCGTCGATGGCCGGCAACTTGTCGGTACGGGTATCGCCGGAGCCGTCCTGGTCGCCGTATATACCACGGAAGTAGACGGCCTCGCTCAATGTCTGTTTGCCCTGGCCGGGCTCGCCCACCCGGGTATTGACCTGACGGTAGCCGCGGAAGTCGGACCAGGTGCGCAGATTGTCCTTCGTGATGCCGTCGTCGTCGGTGTGGTGCCAGGCCGGCGTGCCGACGTACTCATAGTTGGTGGTCACGTCCGGCGCGCCAACCGCGTTCGCGCAGTTGGGGCCGGTGGCGGTGACACAGTCCGCCTGGGTGACGGTGGAGACGAGGTACCGGTGGAAGTACTCCGTCTTGATCGACTTGTTCGGTTGTTGTTCCTTGACCGGATAGCAGCGCTTGGTGTTGTTCTGCGGCGAGGACGGTAGGTTGCTGCCCGAACACTCGGGATCCGTGTATCGCACGTCCAGCTTCAATCCGGAGTCTGTCCAGATGGTGCTGATCCGCATCCAGTTCATCGCCGGCTTGCCGTCCGTCGCCGTGTCCACCCGGTTGGCCAGCTGGACCCAGTCGAAATTGACGTCCGGCATGGCGACCGTGCCGGCGTTCCGGCCGGAGTGCGAGATCGCCTCCAGCCACATGCCAGCCCGGGTGCCATCACCGGGGTCCGGCCAGGTGTGGGTCAGCGTCCAGTTCTCCACGTCGCGGTACTCGCCGGCACCGGCGTTCCACACCTTCGTGGTGATCTGGGCGAGCCGCTTGGTGCTCCAGAAGGTCGGGCTCCCCTGGTCGTCGGTGCAGGTCGTCGACGAAGTGCAGGACTGATCCCACGGCACGTCGCCCCAGTGCGCCTGGTCGTGCGTTCCGCAATCGGACAGGCAGCGGTCGGCCGGAGTGAACACGACGGTCATCGGCGCCGCAGTAGCGGTGTTCGTGGTGTCTTTGCCGGTCCGGTTGTCGGTGCCGTAGTCGATGTGGTCGAGCGTGCCTCCGCGGGTGTAGCTCACCACGTCGGTCTTCTTGTTGTTTCGGCCGTAGTTGTTCGACTCGGTCTTGTAGAAGAGCGACATCGTGTTGCCGTGCCGGTCGACGACGTAGTCCAGGTTCCAGCGCCAGGCCTGATTGCAGAACGAGTCGACGAAGGCGGTCGCGTGGCATTGCTCATTGGCGTGGTTGCCGGCGACCGGGACGGTCCAGGTCGAGTTGGTGGTCTTGTTCGCCGGGGCGGTACCGGTGTAGCCCGGCAGCCGGTTCAACCCGAAGTAGAACTGGTTGCCCTCGCCGGTGGTGACTCGCCAGTACTCGTTGTCGTTGTCGCCATTGACGGTCGTGGTCAGGTGCTCGATCTTCGAATTGTCGTCATTCTTGAGCCGCCACCCACCTCCGTCCTTGATCATCTCGCCGCCGCTGCCACTCAGTGACAGCGTGGCGTTGTCGGTGCCCCAGCAGAGGTCGCCGCTATCCGCGGTGTTGTTGGCGCCGCTGTTGCTGCGGTCGTCGGAGCACGACGCGTACCGCCGCTCAATGAAGCCCGGCCAGTATTCGAAGCCCTCGCCAACCCAGGAAGGCTGGTTGTTGGTGGTCTCGCCGCGCCCGTCCACCGAGGCCGACGAGTAGGCGAGCGAGACCTGCGGCGCGGGTCCGCCCAATGACGGCGGGCTGCGCATCGGGTATGCCCAGGAGAAGTCGCCCGAGTTGCCGCCGGCCGACCAGGTCGACGACGCCTGCAGCGGGGTGGCGCTGTAGTCGCCGGAGTTGCCGCCTGCGCCCGCTGCCAACGCCATCAGCATCGTGGCGGGCGCGGCCTTCGCGGATGCGGTCTTCTCAGACGCAGCCTTCTCTGACGCCGCCGGAACGGAGATCTCGGCGGTCACCTGTCGGCTGGCCTGGTCGTTGCGCGATACCAGGGGCACGCCCTGACAACCCGGCGCGTCCGGTGTGGTCAGCGCGCACTCGGGCAGCGTGACCAGCCGCAGCCGACTTGCCCAGTCTCCGCCGTAGGCGCCGGCGAAGGCCGAGTAGTCGATACTCACCCCCGTCTTGACCGCCTTCGAGCCGGTATCCGCCCGGGTCACCCGCACCAGCAACCTGTCGCGCTCAGCGGCTGGCACCTTGGCGCGATCGAGCAGTTCGACATCGAGACTGACCTTGGCCGCCTGGGCCGAGGCGCCGATGGCCCGAAGCCGGACCGGGGTGTGCCCGGCACGAATCGGCTTCCCTGCGCCGGCGAGGTGGGCAGTGGCGCGCTCGGCTGCCGGCCACACCGGCGCGGGAGCGCGCTTGCGTGCCGCGCCCTGCGATAGATCGGCCGGGCGCCCCGGGCTTACGACCTTCTGGCCGTGGATGGACTTGATGTCGCGCGGCCTGATGGGCTGCGGTGTTGCGGCTGCCGGGTCGGTGGGCGCGACGGCCAGCGAGGCGATCGTCACGAGCATGACGGCCGCGAGGCGGCCGACGCGGCGTCCGTGCCGGGTCAACCCCCCTGTATGCACGCGACCACCGCGATGCGGACGGCGAGGCATGGGCTTCCTCCGTTGTACAAAAGGGACAATTCGGCCCAGCGGAGCGCAGGAGGTGGTGCCACATGTGGGGGTGACGTGCCAGGACGACGAGAGTCGCCGCTCCCGCGCTTAGCGATGCCGGCAGGAGAAGATTGCCAATCTCTGGCGGTCTTGTCAGCGGAGACGGACTGAGAGGAACATGGATGCGCTGTTCCACTCACCAGGCAGGATCAGTCCTCCACCGGGGAGGCGGCGCCCAGCCAACCGCGCTCGACCGTGCGGATGCCCGCCTGGAAACGACTCCGAGCTTCCAGTCGACCCATCAGCGCCGCCACTGTTCGGCGTACGGTGCTCAGGGAAACCCCGAGCCGACGTGCCGCCAGCTCGTCGGTGTGGCCCTCGGCGAGCATCCGCAGCAGCTGCCGTTGCACCGGGTCCAGTTGTCCGTCCAGCTGGCCGACCTGGTGGTCGAGCGGCGTCGAGTCGGACCAAAGCTCGTCGAAGAGCGCGCACGCCACCGCGACGACGCCGGAGTTGGTCACCTCGAGCATGCCCGCCTCCGCCGAGTCGGGATCGATCGGGACCAGGACAGTCGCCCGGTCGTACACGGCCATCGGCATCGGCACGGAGGGGATGGTGCGGACCTCGTGGCCCGCCTCGGCGTAGTCGCGTACCCGGGCGAGTTGGATGGTGTCGAACCGGACGCTGGTCTGCACGAGATGACGCACCGTGACCTCGGCCACCAGATCGGCCGTGGGCCCTTGGTCGGGCACCAGCAGCAGAACCTCACGGCGGGCCAGCGTGCCGAGCTCCGTCATGCGGGTGATGATCGCGTCGAGTCCCTCGATCCGGCGTACCGACGCACCAGCCGAACTGCCTTGCTGCGCGGTCATCGCCATCACCGCGGTCCGGGTCGCCTCGATCTGCTGGCGCCGGGCGATGACCTCCGCCTCCGCTCTGGCCAGCAGGGCGGACAACCCGACCGCAGGAGCGACCGCGACCCATTGGGATTCGCGCTCGGTGACCAGTGCGAGGTCGACCAGCTGCTGCTGAGCGGTCTTCACCTGTTGTTTGGTGAACATGAGGTGGGCTGCGATCTGGTCGATGCCCCAGGAGTGGTGCACCAGCAGGACGCGATAGACCGCCTCGGCCGCGACACTCAGCCCGCGTGATTCCAGCACGACCAGTCCCCCTTGCTTCCGGCTCGCCTGTGCCGCCGGCGCGAGGATTTTGGCATACCTGGTCGAGGCCCTCCGGGGTGGCTCAGGCATGCATTCTTTCCACCGCCGAATCCATCGACGGATGCAACAGCGTCGGCCCAGTCGCTCGACCGGCTCACCGCAAACGAATCGGGCCGCGCCCGTGAGGAGGCGCGGCCCGATTCTGCCAACTGGCGGGCGATCAGTCCTCGTGCAGTCCGGCAATCTCCCGGGCAGACATCGTGCCCTGGTAGACCTTCACCTCGTCGATCAGGCCGCCGTAGAACGACCCGGTCGGCAGAGCGCCGAGCCGCAGGCCGGCCGCTGCGAAGGAACCCTTGCCGCCGGTGGCGACCGGCTGCTTCACACCGTCGACATAGAGCGCGACCTCACCGCTGCCAGCGTCGAAGACACCAGCCAGGTGGACCCAGTCGTCGGTCTTCGCCGTGGTGGCCGACAACGCGGTGGTTACCGATCCGTCCGGGTTCGCAACGCCGAACGCCCACTTTTGCGAGACCTGGTCCCAGTATAGGGAGAATGAGCCGCCCTGCGACATAACGACACGTTTCTGGGCGCCCGGCTGAGTCATGTTGACCCAGGCGGAGACGGTGAATGACTGGTCAGTACGCAGCACGCCGGTCCCAGTATCAGCGTAGCCATCGAGACCATCGGTCTGCAGCGCGTCGTTGTAGTCGTGGCCGCCGAGAACGAACTGCGCCGATGGGGGTGCGTTCACCCACCCGGCGTCCAGCGTCATCGACCGCCCGAAGTAGGCGCCGTCCAGCACGCTGTCGCAGTAGCAGTCCATGCCACCGCTGAAGTCCCACGAGCCGACCTGCATCGGTGCCAGGATGCCGGTCGTGCTCTGCACACCCGCGCCCGGGTCGGCCGTGGTGCCCCAAAGGTCATCGGTGGTCAGCACCCGGTTGTAGAAGCGCACGTCGGCGATCTGGCCCGGCCCCTGGATCATCCCGCGGGCGGAGCCGATGTGGGTCTTGCCTCCGGCCGCCCAGGGGGCGACAGCGCGCGTCGCACTCCCCGACAGCGCGCCGTTGCTGTAGATGCTGACCCGCTTCTCCTTGGCGTCGTAGACGGCGGTCAGGTGGGTCCACACCCCGAACGTGGCTGGCGCGTAAACGAACGTTCCGGCCGACGAGGTCGCCGAGTCCGCGTCGTAGACCACGAAACCCCAGCTCTTGGCGTCCTTCGTGTTGTAGATGATGAAGCCGGAGCCCGCCGCGCCATCCTGAGCGGCCACCACGCGGTAGGCGTTGGACGTGTCGGTCAACCGCACCCAGGCCGAGACGCTGAACGACTTCGAGGTATCCACCACCGGCCCAGCGGTCGAGGCGTCGGCACCGAGACCGAACGTCGCGGCACTCGCGCCGAGGTAACGGGCATCCTGCGTCCAGTTCACATTCGTACCGGTCAGGGCGGTGCCGCTGACCTGGTCGGTCAACCCGTGCTGGCGCAGGTCGTCGAGCGGATAGCTGGCCACCGCCGCCGACGGGCTGTCTACCAGGAAGGTGTAGGTCCTGATCGGGCTTGCGATCCCGGCCTGGTTCTTGCTGAATGCGTAGAGCGTGTTCAGGCCGTACCGGGGCGGTGTGAGGTCCGTCGGCCCGAACAGCGCGCCGCCGGTAACCGGCACCGTGTTGGTGGGGGGCGAGATCCAGCCGTACGTGTAACTGACCACGTTGACCTTCTTCGGGTCGCTCGCCGGCTGCGCGATCTTGAACGGCCCGGAGACGCCTGGCCCGCCTGCCGCCGTACAGGATTCGAGCGCCGACGGTTCACATGGCGAGTAGATCGTCGACGTCACGTCCGGTGGCAGCGGCGCGGAGGCGTTCACCGTGAAGTTGCACCACCCCGACCAGTCGGAGTTGGCGTGTTTGTCGTTGGTCATCACCCGGAACGTGTAGGTCTTGCCCTCGGCCGTGACGCCGAGGTTGAGAGTGATCGATCCGGTGTTGTTCGCCGGCTTGCTCGGCCCAGCGACCGCGGTGGCGGTGGTCGCGCCCAAGACCTTCCATTCGAAGGTCGAGGTCAGTGTGTCGGCGGTGTCCGCGTCGACGTACTGCGCCTGCAGCACCGGCGAGGTGGTGCCGATTGCTCCGCCGCACGCCACCCCGCTATACGGGTGGAGGTTCGCCGGCACGCCCGGCTTGCTGTTGAAGGTGACGCTCAGCGCCGGAGCGCCGTGGCCGCCGGTGGTCGTGGTGGTGAAGAACTTCTTCCACCGATCCTGGGAGGACTCGTACTCGTTCGAGGTGTTGCAGGCGCACAGGCCGACGGCGTAGGTGTTCCAGCCACCCTTCGCGGCCGTCGCGATGTCATTGATCAGGGTTGTGCCGGTGAAGCTGACCAACTGGTCCGGCTGAGCGGTCGAGCCGCCGCACCCGCCTGCCTCGTTCGCATGCGAGGCTGCCGACGCCAGCCAGGTCGCGCTGGAGCCGAGTGGGCGCGTCGACCAGGACATCCGGGCACCGTTGCCCGCGGTGATCGCACCGCTCGGGCGGTACATGTGCGTCCAGGTGTCGTCGCACGACCAGGTGTGGTCCACCCAGATGTTCATCGATGCGCCGAGGATGGACTTGCCCTTCCAGGTCAACGACCCGGACGTGGATGGAAAGTCGAAGAATGAGCGATATCTGACGCCGTCATACGGGTTGATGCCCACCCAGCCCATGCCGTCGACGTCCCAGTCCTTGTTCGCCGAGTTGGCGTAGGCCCACTTCGAGCTGGCCGGACCGATCTGCGGGTCGATATAGACGGGGTAGACAGTCGCCGGGTCGTCCAGCAGCCCACCGGTCGCAGTCACCACCAGGTCGCCCTGGCCAGCTGTCACCTCCAACGGCCGCGACACCGCAGCCGCGCCCGGACGGGCCGCCGAGCTGACCAGCTCCGGGTCGGGCTCGGTGGCGGCGAGCGACCGGGCCTGCGCCGGAACGACCGGTCCAGCCACGCCGGCCAGCACTGACGAGTCCCACGCCGACGCGGTCGAGGTCACGGCAACCGTACGGTTCTTACTGGTGGCGAACCGGACGTGCCCGTCGCGGGTCGGAGCCGGGGTGACGTCGCCGCCCACCTTGAACCGGATCTCGCGCAGCGCCGGGTTCTTGGCCGCGGTCGCGTTCTTCACCACCAGGACGTGTTTGAAGCCACCGACCGTCGCGGTCAGCGCCAGGTCGACGTCCGGCAGAACATCCGCGTAGACGGCGGTCGCGCCATTCACCGTCGGTGAAGGCAGCTTGCCCTTCCAGCCGAGGGTCATCTCGGCGCCACCGGCCTGGAAGGACACCGCTGGTCCGGTGCCGCCGGCCGAGAACCGCACCGGCGACGGGCTTGCCACCGGTTCGATCGAGCCGTCGGCCGCCTTTCGCAACGTGATGTCGACTTTCGCCCATTTGTTGCCGGAACGGCGTACCCAAACGGGCGACATCGACGTCTCCATCGTGGTGGTGCCGTCGGCGTTGGCGTACGACGATCCGTACTCGCTGCGTGCCGACAGGATCTCCACGCGCCCATCGCAGGCCGCGGCCGCCCGCTGCGCCTCCGCCTCGGCGGGAGATGTGGCGGGGCACGCCGCGGCGGCGGCGCCAATCGGTGCGGCCAGCTGCACCGCCGTGCCGATCGGAATGACGGAAAGGGTGGCGCCCATGGTCAGCAAGAGCGTGCGGGTAATCCCGCCACGCCCATGCGATACGCCATCCCGCCTCAGCGTTCTCAACAGTGCCTCCGGCAGTCGCGAGTCGAGTGGATCACCCGCGAGCATTCCGGCCGGCCGGCCCGAAAGCACCGCTCCCGCCGTTGCCGGAAGCGGACAAGCCCGAACCGGCCACCTCGGTGCGCGGCTGATGCCTACCCCCACACCCCGGCGCGGCGCATGGAAGAAGCGGAGCTTCCCGATGTGTCGTCGCCGGCTTCGACAAGCTCAGGTCCTCGGCCGAAACCTCGCAGGCGAGGTTGGAGCCAGCCGGTCAGGCCGCGGTGTCGGCGGCCTGTGGAACGCGGCCGTCGACACTGGCGTCACCAGGCAGTGTTCGCTGGTCAGAGGCAGGTCGGCCGCAGGTCCCGAGGCGTGTATTCGATCTGCACGTGGTAGGTACCCTCGGCGCCGCTGACTACGTGAAGACTCCACGTGCAGTGGGTCCCGTCCGGCTTCGAGGCGTCGTAGACATTGGTGCCCTGACCGAATGTCTTCCAGCCGCTGGAGCCCGCGAGGTCCGCATAGAAGCGCGACACGTCGTCGGTAGCACCGGCCCGGGTGATTTCGCGATCGAGCATTCCGAGGCTCGGGGATCCGGAACCCGCCCAACCGCAGCTGACGGTCTCGGTCGGCGCCGCGGCAGTGGCGCCAGGCGGAGCCTGGGTCAACACCGGCTCGTCGCTCAGCGCGGCTACCGACTTCGGGTCCGGATGGCAGTCGCGGTCGGTGACGTCCCCCGATGCTGCGTCACCCAACACGCCACAACCGCCGAGGCAGAACCCCAACGTCCCCACCACAGCTGCGTAGCTGACAATGCCGACCCGACCCACCGCGCACACCCCAAGTCTGTTTGATCTTCGCCCGGTGGAGCATAGGTCGCGCTCCTCCTGGCACAACACCCCGGTCAAGCGATAGAGCCTTCAGCCAGGTTCCGGCCTCACCGCGTCTCGGAACCGCAATTCGCAAGCAGAGCGATTCGGTCTTCGGCCTGGTCAAAGGCCGTGCGATCCAAGCAGCCACCCGGTCACCGGCTCCGCCGTAAGACCTGCCAGCTCCGGAGCGCTGGAATCCGGTCCAGGGCGCGCAGGCAGACCACGTACGCCGTGATGTCGGCGACGGACTGGTCGACGGCGAGGGTGAAAATGGCGACGTCGATGCCGCCGGCGCCCGGACGGGCATACATGTGCTGCACGCCGTCGGCGGGAGTTGTATGCGGCCAGAGCAGATCGGTCACCGCGGTGGCGGCGACCATCGGTTGGTCGACCCACGGCGGGATCAGGCTCAGGGTGGACATCAGCACGGTCGCCTCCATCTGATCAGCGGTGCGAACGGGCCGTAGAACGGTGGAGTACGAAAGCGCCTTCTCACTCCAGGACATCCCTATCTGCCATCGATGCCTTCAGAAATTGTGACGGCGAGGCGCATCCTGGTCATCGAAGAGCGGCTGTCCTCATTTGGCGTGGCCGGTTGCGGACAGACGAATACCTCTCGTAGCCCACGAAACAGCCCTGGTGGAGAATGATCTTGGTTCAGTGACCGGGGGAGGACCATTTGCTGGAGTCGGTAGGCCTGACGACCGAAGTCGAGGCCGTATATGTGGCCATGCTGCAGAATCCTATGTGGGGGGTCGAGGATCTGGCGGCCGCGCTGCGGATCAGCGAGGAGTCGGTCCGCGATGCGCTCAATGCCATGGCCGACCAGGCGCTGGTCCAGCCCCGCGAAATGGCCTCACTCGAACTCGCTGCGGTCAGTCCACACGCCGCCCTGATCACCCTGATGGCCAAGGCCGAGGCGGACCTGATCAGCCGGCAGGGGCAGCTGGACGCGGCCCGGGCCGCGATCGCCTCGCTCACCGCGATCCACGACGCCACTCGACAGCGTGACGAGATCATCCGGCTTGACGGTCCAAAGGCCGCCAGAGAAAGACGGTTCGAGCTGTCGATGAGCATGGTGAGCGAGCGCCTCTGCCTCATCACCAACGGCGCCGACCTGAGCCATGAGGCGTTGGCGGTCGAGCAGGAGCTGAAGGAGCAGGCCGTCGCCCGCGGAGTTGTACTGCGTGAGGTGTTCCCGGACAGTGCCCGGCACCGCCCGGCCATGGCGGCCCACACGAAATGGCTGGCGGCGAACGGCGTGCCCGGCCGCACGGTGCCCGACGTGCCAGTCAGCCTGCTCATCGCGGACGGTTCGGTCGCACTGGTCCCCGCTGACCCCGACGACCCCGACCGCGGCGCAATAGAGATCCGCAGCCCCGGTGCGGTGGCTGCCCTGCGCCTGCTTTTCGAGCAGGTCTGGAGGAGCGGTACACAGTTCGGCCAGCGCCAGGAGACCGGAGACGGCGGCCTCACTCCGCAGGAACGTGCCCTGCTGCGCCTCTTCGAGGCTGGATACACCGACGAGGCCGCCGGCCGCAAACTCGACCTTTCCGCGCGTTCCGTACGCCGCATTACGGCGGAGCTGACCGACCGGCTCGGCGTGTCGAGCCGCTTCCAGGCAGGCGCCGAGGCGGTTCGTCAGGGCTGGTTGTAGTCGACAGCCGCCTGCGGACGGCTGGGCGGCTTCGGGACGGCGGTTGGCGCCGGTGGTCGGCCAGGGGGTCTTGCCTGACCAGTCCCAGAGTTCTCGTGTCCCTTGGCGTGGGTGACTGGACGTGAGGGTGGGAAGCGAAAGGCCGTGACCTCGGCTATCCGAGGTCACGGCCTTAACTTGTTGGCGTGCGTCTACTTCTGGACGGTGATCGGCTTGCTCGTTGCCCGGCCGTCGGTGTAGCCCGGCCGGACCGCGATCACCGTGACGGTGATCTGTTGCCCGGCCATCGCGGCGGTCAGGTCGAGGGACGCCGACGTGGTGCTCAGGAGCCTGCCGTTCGCCCGCCACTCGTAGCGGTATGAGTCGGCGCCCGGCTGCCACGTACCCGTGGTGGCCTGGACCGTTTTGCCCGCCGTGGGCTTGCCGGTGATTTTCGGCAGTGCGGTCGCTGTCGGGGCGGGGCCCTTGGCGACGGAGGCCGTTGCTGCCGACTTGGCGGTCGCCGCGGTGTAGCCGGGCTTGGTCGCGGTCACCGAAACCGACAGCTTCTTGCCGAGATCGGCGGCCCGGACCCGGTAGGTCGCGCCGGTCGCGTCGCTGATCGGCGTGTTACCCGCCGCCCACTGGTACGTGAAGGTGGACGCCTTCGGGTTCCAGGTGCCGGTGGACGCCTTCAGTTGGGAGCCGACCGCCGCCACACCGGTGATGGCGGGCTTGGTGACCACCTTGAGCGCCGGCTGGGCGACGACCGTGAAGGCGTTGTTGAGCCTGACCGGGGAGTTGTAGCCGTCCGGTTGGACGCTCACCGAGGCCGGACCGGTCGGGGCCTCGGTCAGGTCGACCGTGGCCGTGAGGGTCAGGCGGTCGGCGGACACGCCGGTGATCGTGCCGCTCGCGTAGCCGCCGCCGGACGGGTACACGTTGACGTAGTTGCCGGTGTTGAAGCCTGAGCCGGTGATGGTGATCGTGCGGACGCCGCCGGTCTGCACCGTGCTGGGCGACACCGAGGTGACGGTCACGGGATCGGCCTCGATGAAGAAGTAGTAATACGTCTCGGTCGAGTGGGCGCCGTCCGCGGTCCTGCTTGTCGCGTGCAGGTCGAAGTAGCCCGAGGTCGTCGGCGTCCATGCGACGGTGGCCGTACCGTCGGAATTGACCGGGACCTCGGCGTTGTAGACATCGGTGCCGTCGATCGAGTAGACGAACTTGGTCGCCCCGGCCTGCTGAGCCTTGAGGGTGAAGGTGCCGGTTTTGATGTGGCCGGAGCCGCGCGCCGGGAAGTCGGTCGACGTGATCGCCGGCCCGTTGGTCACCGACCAGGAGGTGCTGCCCTGATCGGTGTGTACGCCGGCGGCGTTGCGAGCGATCACGGTGACCCAGGTGTACTCCGCCTTGGTCACCGGGATCTGGAATGTCGCGGTGCCGTCCGCGGCCGCGGGGACGACCTGCTTGGTCTTGGCGTCGTTGTTCAGGACCGCTTCGTATTCCGTGGGGTTCGCCATCTCGGTGCTCGCCTTGATCGTGGCGGTCGTGCCGACCACGTCACCCCCGGTGCGGGTGAGTGCGGGAGAGGCGCCCCAGGAACTGATCGGCAGCCAGCGAGGCTCGGACAGCGTGCCGTCGGCGCTGCGCGCCTGCACTCGAATGCCGATCGTGCGCTCGTTGGTGTTGTCGGCTGTCCAGGTCAGGTCGGCCGCCCCGTCGGTGCCGGCCGGAATGGTGGTCCTGGCGGACTCGGACGAGTCACCGGTGACGTTCCAATGGACATACGCCGTCACGTCGCCGGTTCGCGGTGCGAGGTGGAAGTGGAGCGACGACCCCCTGATCACACCCCTGTTCACGTCTCCGGTGGCCCGGGGCGCGTTGTCGACGTAGAAAGGGTATGCCCGCTCCGGGTGTTGCGCCCCGTCGCGGGTGACGGCGCGTACGTAGAGGGTCTGGTGGCCGGCCCTGGTCGGCGCGATCATCACGTTGGCCTTGCCGTCGCCGTCGGCTTCGGCGGTGCCGGAGGGGCCGTCCTGGTCGATGTGCCAGGTGAACGACGACGTGTCCGCGACGTTCGATGAGAAGTCGAACTGGCCCGGGACGCCGACGTTGTATTTCAGGTCGCCGTAGCCCGCGTTGTCCTGGTAGGCCGCGGAGAAGACACTGGGCCGCGTCTCGCTCACGGTGAAGGTGTAGTCCTGCTGCTCCGAGTAGTTTCCGGCCCGGTCGATCGCGCGCACCGACAGCGAGGTGGAGCCCGAGGTCCGGGGCTTCCAGCTGATCGTGGCCGGGCCGCCGAGCGCGGAGGCCGGGACGGTCTGCTCGCCGGTGCTGGACCCGGAGTCGACGCTGTCCCAGAACGAGTATTTGTAGGTGACCGTGTCGTCGGCGGCCGGGGTGAAGGTGAACGAGCCGGCGGTGCCGATCTCCCCGGTGGGGTTGTCGCCGGAGGGGTAGTCGTCCGAGGAGACGGACGGTGCCGAGCCGCCGCTGCGGTCGACCGTGTAGTAGCAGGTATCGCTCCACGGTGAGGCGCCGGAACCGTTGGCCACCCGGACCTTCCAGGCGTACGTGACCCCGTCCACCTGCCGGTCCGGGTCTTCGAGCTGGACGAGGACCTCGCCGTCCGACGCCCCGGACCGGTCGTTCCAGTCCTGCGGCTGGTCGGGGTGGGCGGTGTCCCAGACCTGGAATTCGGCGGTCGGGGCCGAGCCCCAGGCCGAGGTGTCGTAGGTGCCCTGCAGCACGACCGCGTGGGCGGCGTTGAGACGCGTGGGGCTCAGATAGGGCCCAGGCGACGCGGTGGCGCAGGCCAGGTCGGCGGTGGTGAGGCCGGTCGGGCCGCCGTCGGCGGCGAAGGCCGGCACTGCGCCGAGTCCCATCGCCCCGAATCCGAATGTAGAAGCGACTATGAGTGAATACACACGCCTTTGCATGCGTTTCCCCCGTGCAGATCGATGGGCCTCATTCGGGCCCGAATAGCGAAAGCATGCCATAGCGGTATGACGATTTCTGGATGTTTTTGGCGGTGATGCGCGATCGTTGCAACAATCCGAAGTGGACCCGGCCATGAGCCGCTCCTGCTAGCTGCGGACCAGTGCCGCTTGGCCCTATTCCGGTCTATCTGGTGCGTTCTTGAGCGTGCGTGCCAGGTATGCGTTGCGCACGGTAAGGATCCGGCGCATATAGCGTTCCAGCACAACCTTCTCGACCATCCACCCGAGAAATCCCAGTGGTGCGGTGAAATGGACCACGTCTCGGGCGATCGTGACGCCCAGCGCGTCATCCCAGGCGAACGTGTGCTCGTGCCGCCAAGCGCGGAACGGTCCACGAACCTGCTCATCGACGAAGCGGCGGGGGCGGTCGTACGCGGTGATCCGCGATGTCATCCGCCACGGCAGGCCGAAGTGGCGAGCGGCGAAGGTCACGGTGTCGCCCAGGGTGAGGCGGCCGGAGCGGACGCCGCCGGCGATGCGCTCGCCGGAACCGGTCATCGACGCGGTGTGGGCGTCCACGTCGATGCTGAGGTCGAAAGCCCGCTCAGGGGTGGTTGCCAGCGCGGTGGTGAGCTCGATGACCGTCACGGCCGAACGATATCGGCCGGATCCCCGCCGTTCGCAGAGGCAGGGCTAGCGCTTGTAGGTTCGGGTGGTGCTGCTGTACCTGGTGTTGCCGGCCCTGTCGTACGCCCGGACCCGCACGGTGAACGTCTTGCCGTACTTCGCCGGGTTCACCGTGAACGAGTAGCCGGCCGTGGCGTCCGTCTTCACGACCTTGCCGTTGACCAGCAGTTGCACCTTGGCGACCCCGTACGCGTCGCTTGCCGTGGCGGTGACCGTGAACGACTTCCTGACCCTCGCCTCGTTCGCCGGCGCCTTGGTGATCGACACTGCGGGGGGCTTGTTGTCGACGATGAGGGACCGCTTCAGGATCGCCTCGTTGCCGGCCGAGTCGAAGGCGTGCCAGCCGAGCGTGTACTTCCCGTCCGGCACCTCCCGGCCGTTGATGGTGACCGTGCGGGAGTTGTCCTGGCCGTAGGTGCGCAGGTGCGTCGCGGTGTCCAACGAGGCCTCGAACACGACGAACGGGCTGGCGTCCCGGTAGCTGCCGAGGGAGATCGTGAAGTCTCCCCGAACCGGGTTACCCGCGGTGGTGCTGCCGGTGATCACCGGCCGGTCGTTGTCGACGGTGACCGTCCTGGTCTGCGAGGTCACGTTGCCCGCCTGGTCCCATACGCGGACGGTCATGGTGGTCGTGCCGTTGGGGACCTTCACGCTCCAAGGCAGGTCGAGGTTGCCGCCGGTGAGGTTCGACGAGACCACCTCATCGCCGACGGTCAGCTCGGATCCGATGACGAAGACGTTGTCGTCCGCTTGCACGGCGAGTTCGCCGCCCTGGCCGATGTAACCCTTCCGCCTTGGGAAGCGGACGATCAGGCCGGTCGGTGCCTTGTTGTCGACCACGTGCTGGAAGCCGTCCGTCTTCAGTGAGCCGCCGGCCGTGGTGGCCCGGGTGCTCAGGAGCACCAGGCCGTCGAAGCCGGTGGTGTCCCAGTCGATGCCCCACGGCGCGGCGGTGTCGGTGCCGATCTCCTGGCCGTTGGCGTAAACCGTCAGGCTGGTGACGGCGGACAGGTCCGCGCCCGGCGCGGTCTCGAAGGTCACCGGCGTGACGCCGCGGACCCAGTGCGCGGCGGCGCGGGCGTAGACCTTGACGGTGCCGGCGGTGGCGACACCCGTTTCCGCGGCCTGGACGGGTGTCGACAGCACGCCCACCGAGGCGGCGGTCAGGACGGCCACGCCCGCTCGGCACAACCACATCGGACTGATCAACGTGCTCTCCAGGCGCTCAGCATCGACTCCGATCGAGATCATAGAACGAAACCGTCCCGTCGTGTTGCCCGCCGGTGCCCTCGGCCACCCCGCAACGAAGAAGGCCTTCTCGTCGTACGGGTAGGTCAGTGCACCTTGACGGTCTTGCTCGCGGCCTTGCCGTCCACGTAGCCGGTCCTGCGCGCGATCACCGTGACGGTGAGCTTCTTGTTGCGCATGCTCGAGGTCAGCTTCAGGCTCGCGCCGGTCGCGCCGCGGATCACCTTGCCGTTGAGCCGCCACTCGTAGCGGTAGGAGTTCGCCTTCGGTGACCACGTGCCGGCCGCAGCCCGCACCGTCCGGCCGACCTTGACCGTCCCGGTGATCGCCGGCCGCTTCGTCGCCCTCGGCGCCTTGCCCTTGGCGACAACCGCGGACTTCGCCGAGGTCGCGGACGCCGAGGTGTATCCGGAGCGCGCGGCGGTCACCCGTACGGTGAGCCGCTTGCCGAGCGCGCCGGCCGGAACGGTCAGGGTGGCGCCGGTCGCGCCGCGGATGCTCGTGCCGTTCGCGGCCCAGACGTAGCGGTAGGAGGTGGCCGTGGGGGTCCAGGTGCCCGGCACCGCCTTGACGGTGGAGCCGACCGCGACGGTTCCGGAGATCGACGGCGCCTTGCTGAGCTTCAGCCCAGGCGCCGCCACCGTGAACGGCACCTCGGCGTGCGGGCCGTAGAGCCGGTCCAGATTGAGTGTCCACGCCCCGGCGGTGGCCTGCGCCAGTGGGAACGTGACGTCCATCGACGTGTTGTCGGCGGCCAGGTTCGAGAGCACGCCGGGGATCGCGTCGAAGCCGGCCCGGGTGAGCTTGACGTCCAGGTCCGAGGCGAACCGGCCGCCGCTGAGCTTCACCGTGACCGACGCCGCGCCCTGCGGCACGGACGCCGGGGTGATCGCCGCCGGGCGGAACGAGGCGATCACGCCGACGTCGACCGCGCCCGGCGTGCTCGGCGTCACCTTGAACACCGGGCTCGCGCCGGTCTGGGTGTAGGTACTCGTGGAGACCGGCACCAGGTCGGAGTCGGTGTCGTCGCTGCCGACGTTCGGCGTGGTGAACCGCCAGTCGTAGCGGCTCAGCGTCGAGGTGATCTTGTAGCGCTTGCTGACGACCGTCTCGCGGTAGCCGACGTCGAAGCTGTTGGCGAACCCGTAGTTGTCCTCGTCGTCCTGGGAGTCGATCGAGACGCCGATGCGGGGCGCCGGCTCGTTGGCCTGCCGGATGCCGTCGGCGTTGAGGTCGTTCCACAGGTGGCCGGCGACCAGGCCGGTCGGCACGATCTTGATGAGCTTGCTCGACGCGTTGTCGGCGGTCGAGCCTTCCGGCGTGGTCGTCGTGGCGGACGCGCTGACCTCGAGGGTGGAACCCTCCGGGGCGCCGTCGACCTCGACGGTGTTGTAGATGGCCCGGTCGGATGCCCCGGGCGCGAACGGACCGATGTGGGTGCAGGTCGTGAGCGCGCCGGTGTCACAGGTCCAGTTGCTGGTGCTTTCGTAGATGACCGTGCGCAGTCCGGCCGGCTGGGCGAAGGTCAGCGTCACCGACTCGGCCGGCGCGGTGCCGGTGTTGCGGACCTGGACCGCCAGGCCGGACCAGCCGGAGGTGGAAAGGATGTTGCGGGCTGCGGAGACTTCGACAACCAGGTTCGCGGTGTCCGCGGCGGCCGATGCGGGACCGGTGGCCACGAACGCGCCGGAGAGGCCGGCGACGAGAGCGGTAGGCAGTACGAAGGGGCGCAGGAACGACACGGTTCCCCCATTTCCGGGAGCGACGCTTCGCGGCCACTCCCAACCGCCGGGGAGCGTAATACACAAGATCGACAACACGCCGCCCGGTTTCGGGGGCGACGTCTCCATGTCCGTCACCCCGTTGACGTGTACATGCCGATCCAGCGCTTGAGGCGCTGCGTAAACGCCAAAACGCAAATGACCTCAGGTGTCGGCACTGGGGGAACGTCGGGTCTTGTCGTAGGCCGCCTCGAAGGCGGTGACCCGGTCCTGGTCGTGGTCGACCAGCCGGAGCATGTCGATCATCCACAGCGCGTTCGATCTGCGGAGTGACGCGTACAGGCCCCAGATCCCGTCGCGGGCCCGCTCCACGCAGCGATCGACCAGGTCGTCGTTTCCCAGGTCCAGTTCGCTACGGTGCGGCTCGCCGTACAGGATGTTGTGCAGGGCGGTGACGAACTCGTCCTCGACCCACTGGGCCGGCCGCCCGCCCGCGAAGGCCGCCAGGATGACGCCGGTAGCCGGAAGCGCGATCTCATAAACCATCGACTGGCTCTCCAGCCTCCCCCGGAGGCTGTAGCCGACGGACTCGAGCGCGTTCCCCCCGTCCAGCATGCGACCGAGGATTTCGGGTACGGGCGGCCCGCCGTGCGACGGGGCGCGAAACGACCCCCAGTCGTGGCGTGCCAGTTCGATCCGCGCCGCCCTGAACTCGATACTCAACGGGCCAATTCCTGTCAGCCGGGCGGGACGTGAGGGGCATATTGATATGTCCAAATGTTGCCGGCGGATGCGTAAGGTTCGGCTCCGGGGCCCCTGGCGGCGCCGTCGTCCACCCTAGACGTCGGTCGTGACCAGCGCACTTGCCACAGCCCCGGGTCTTGACTCCCACCCCCTGGAGGAACGATGCGGGTTCGTAAGCTTGCCTTTGCCGGCGCTGCCGCCGCCCTGACCGCCGCCCTCGCGGTCACCGGCGCGGCGTACGCATCCCCGGCCCCGGTCGCCCCGGTCGCCGTCGCCCCGCCGGTGATCACCGCCGCCGCCCCGATGGCGCACCTGCAGAAGCTGATGGACTTCGCCACGGCCAGCAACAACACCCGGGTCATCGGGAGCGCCGGCTTCACGTCGACGGTGTCGTACATCAGGACGCAGCTCAACGCGCTCGGCTGGGTGACCACCGTGCAGAACTTCACCACCGGTGGCAAGGCCGCGGCCAACGTCGTCGCCGAGTGGCCGTACGGCGACGCCTCCCACGTGATCATGGCGGGTGCGCACTCGGACTCGGTCAAGGCCGGCCCGGGCATCAACGACGACGGTTCCGGCGTGGCGGCCCTGCTGGCCAACGCCGCCGCGATCTCGCGGGCGAAGCTGGTGCCGCAGAAGCGGATCCGCTTCGGCTTCTGGGGCGCGGAGGAGCAGGGCGACATCGGCTCCGGCTACTACGTGTCGCACCTGGCGAGCACCGACCGGGCGAAGATCGACGCGTACCTCAACTTCGACATGGTCGGCAACAAGATCGAGAACGGCAAGCCGGTCGGCTGGAGCCTGTACGTCGAGGGGCAGTCGAACGGGCTGAACGCGCCGTTCAAGGCGTACTTCGCCGCGAAGGGCATCACCGTCAACGCCGCACTGGACACCGACGACCGCTCGGACCACGCCGCGTTCAAGAACGTCGGCATCAAGGTCACCGGCATCAGCTCGGTGCGCAGCCTCAACGAGCTGGGCGCCTGCTACCACCGGGCGTGCGACAACATGACCGACGTCTCCCAGGACAGCATGGTGCTGGCCTCGAACGCGGTCGCCAACGCCGTCTGGACCCTCGCCGGCGCCTGATCCGGCTGACCACCCGCGGCGCGGGGCACCCCGCGCCGCGGGTGGGCCCGGATCAGGCCGGCTGGTCGGCGGCGGAGTGCCACCATGCCCTGATCACCACGTCATGGCCGAGGCCGTCGTCGATCAGCCGGTGCAGCTCCAGGTCCACGATTCTGTCGTCGTCGGGTCGGAACGGCCGCGCGGGATCGGGAATCCCCAGCATGGGGCCGAGCGCATCGATCGCGGGCTTCCACAGCGCCGACCAGTTGCGGAGTCTCGAAACGCTGAAGTGGATGCGCAGCGCGACGGGTCCGGGCGGCAGCGGCCGGGCGGCAGCGGCGAGGCACCCGTCGTGAATGGCCCGTTTCCAGGCGGACGACGCCGAGGAGACGGAGGTGCGTACCAGCAATTGAGGCGTTCCCGGCTCGCCGGCCGGCAGCGCGGTGCCGACGGCGATGGTCGAGCCGGCCTGACGGACCTTGCGCCCGAAGGCCGCCGCGATCCGGTGTGGACCGAGCCGGCGCGCGAGCGGGTACAGGTAGTTGTCGAGGTCGCGTCCGCCGTGGTGCAGCGGCACCGGGTCGGCGAGGCCGACGACGAGTTCGACGCTGTACTGCCCCTGCGGCGGCCAGTCGTTCACGCGTACCTGTTCGGCGACGGTGTCGACGTACGTGCGCAGCCGTAGCTGGTCGGGGTGGCCCGCGGCGTTCCAGCTCTCCAGGACCGGCTCCCCGGCCAGCCGCAGGCGCGCGGCCGCGGGAGGCCTTGCGAACAATTCGATCATTATTCACCTCGTGTGCGCCGGTGAGGGTGATCGCCGACCTGCCCGCGGAGCTGAGCGGGAAGTACCCACCGCCACGACCTTGCCGGCCCGCGGGTCGCTGAGGAAGATCCGCCGGTGCAGGCCATCCACCAGCATGTCGCCGAAGGGCGAGCGGCGGTCACGACGGCACCTCGAGGTCCGGGCTGAATCCGAACGTCGAGCAGGCGATTCCGCGATCGCCTCGGCGGATCCCGGCGGCGGGATAGGGGATCGTGTCGGCCGGTAGGTCGTGAGGGTCGGCCCAGACGAGCTCCGAGCACTTGCCGGGTTCGGCGTTGAAGGGCTCGCCGGTCCAGGAGGTCGCCGCGAAGAAGAATCCGATCCGGTCGCCGCCGTCCTCGCTCGCGCGGTGCATCACGTGCAGGAACCGCAGGTCGCCGGCGGCGACGTCGATGCCGGTCTCCTCGCGGGCCTCCCGGATCACCCCGTCGGTGATTGATTCGCCCGGCTCGAGGTGGCCGGACGGCAGGTGGAGCAGGCCGTCGCCGTAACCGGTGTTGGCCCGCCGCAGGAGCAGAATCCGGCCCGGATCGCCGCGCCGGATGACGAGGTGCAGGTCGACGATGCTGCGGTGCCGGTCGGTCACGAGGACTCCCGGCCGTGAGGGACGCGTAGTGCGGCGGTGAGCTTGGCGGCGAACCGATAGGCCTGGTGCGGGGTGGGGCTCTGCGGCGCCCAGGTGGCGGCCTCGTCGAGGCGGACCCAGCGCACGGCGTGGATCTCGGCCGGATCAGGGGTCAGCGTCACGGCGCGATCGCCCGTCAGGACGTACCAGAGGGTTATGTCGGTGTGTGAATCCGTCAGGCCGTTGGTCTGGCTTTCGGTGAGCAGCAGCGGCCGGCGACCGGTCGTGGGGTGGAACGTGGCGGCGATGCCGAGCTCCTCGTGTGCCTCGCGGACGACGGCGTCGCAGGGCGCCTCGGTGTCGACGTGGCCGCCGGGGAAGATCCAGGCGCCGGCCTTCACGTGGTGGATCTGCAGCACCGCGTCGTCGGCGGGGTCGAGCAGCGTCAGGTAGACGGCGAGGTGGCGAGCCGGTGCCGATCCGCTGTCGCGGTAGACGGCCTCGCCGGAGTCGATCCAGCGCAGGACCGACCGCTGGGCGTCCGCCTCGGCGGCATCGAACGGCACGATCGCGCCGACGGTGGCCCGCAGCGCGTCTGTCAGTGCCGGGCTGGCGACTTTCACCGGTGTCCTCCTTGCGTGGCCGGGCCCGCCGACCGTATCGGCGGGGTACGACGGTTCTATGCTCCGAATACGTCTATAAGGGAGGCGAGGCTATGAGCGAGCCCACCGTCGACCAGCTTGCCGATGTCGCTGAGCGGACCGGTCGCCTGATCTCCGGCATTGCCCCGGAACAGTGGGGCGACCCGACGCCCTGCGCGGAATGGGACGTTCGTGCCCTGGTCGACCACGTGGTCGGCGGCAACGCGCTGTTCGCGGCGTCCCTGTCCGGCCGGGCCGGGAAGCCGGACGGCTACGCGGACAGCGTCGAGCGGGTGCTCGCCGCGTTCCGCGCGCCGGGCGTGCTCGACCGGATCGTCGAGGTGCCGTTCGGCCGGGTGCCCGGCACGGTTGCGCTGCACCTGCGGATCACCGACGTGATGGTGCACGGCTGGGACATCGCCCGCGCCACCGGCCAGCACGCCGACTTCCCCGATCAGGTGGTGGAGCAGTCCCTGGCGTTCAGCCTCGCCGCGCTGCCGGCGGTGCGGTCGGACCGCAGCCCGTTCGCGCCGCCGCAGCCGATCGACGACGACGCGCCCGTCCTGGACCGCCTGGCGGCCTGCCTGGGACGCAAGGTCGGCTAGGTCCTTCCGGCACGCCGTGAGGTGGCGGTGCTGCGCGCCCCGGCACGGTTTCAAATCGGGACCAAGCGGGCACATCACCCCTAGGCAAACGGGCGCCGGCACTCGCGTGCCAGGCGGATTCTGAGCGAACGCCGAGACGAGGGAGAGGCGGATGACCACGTGGACGACGACCGGCCGGATCGCGGCGGCGGGTGTGGAACTCGACGGGGATCTGAGCCTGCCCGACAACGCCGGCGGGCTGGTGCTGTTCGCGCACGGCAGCGGCAGTTCGCGGCGAAGCCCCCGCAACCGTGCCGTCGCAGAGGCGCTGAACCGGCAGGGGCTGGCGACGCTGCTGGTCGACCTGCTCACCGGGCCCGAAGATCAGGCCGACGCGGGTGACCGGCGGCTGCGGTTCGACATCGGGCTGCTCGCCGACCGCCTGATCGGGATCATCGACTGGCTGCGTTGGCGGCCCGCGACCGCGGCCCTGCCGATCGGTCTGTTCGGTGCGAGCACGGGTGCGGCCGCGGCGCTGGTCGCCGCCGCCGCGCGACCCGGCGCGGTCCGGGCGGTGGTGTCCCGCGGCGGCCGTCCCGACCTGGCCGGCCCGGCCGCGGCCCAGGTCGTCGCGCCGACGCTGCTCATCGTCGGGGAGCGTGACACGGAGGTCCGCGAGCTCAACGAGCAGGCATGCGGCGCCCTGCGGGCACCGACCGAACTCCGGATCATCCCGGCCGCCACGCACCTGTTCGAGGAGCCGGGCACGCTGGAGCAGGTCGCCGAGCAGGCGGGCCGGTGGTTCGGCGACCACCTGCTCCCCGCCCGCCGGGCGCCGGCGACGGGAGCCCGGCGATGATCTTCGCGAATCGCGACGCGGCTGGCAGGGCGCTCGCCGAGCAGGTCGCGCGGCAGATCCCGGCTGACGCCGCCGGACCGGCACTGGTGCTGGCGCTGCCGCGGGGCGGTGTGCCGGTCGCCGTCCCGGTCGCCGAGCGGCTCGGCGCCGAACTCGACATCGTGATCGTTCGCAAGATCGGCGCTCCCGGCCGGCCGGAGTACGGGGTGGGCGCGATCGCCGAGGACGGCCCGCCGATCTTTGATGACGGCGCCCTGCGCTACCTCGGCCTGGTCGAGGACGACCTGGCCGACACCGTCGCCGCCGAGCGCGCCGAGTTGGCCCGGCGCATGGACCGATACCGGGCGGCCCGGGCGGCTCCGGCCGTGACGGGTCGCTGCGTCGTGGTGGTCGACGACGGCCTGGCCACCGGCGTCACCGCGCGTGCCGCCCTGCGCTGGCTGCGCGGGCGGCGCCCGCACCGGCTGATTCTCGCCGTGCCGGTCAGCTCCCGGGAGGCCGTCGCTCTGCTCGCCGGCGACGCCGACGCGGTGGTCTGCCTGCACGCACCCGAGCGGTTCTCCGCCGTGGGGCAGTGGTACGCCGACTTCGGCCAGTTGGACGACTCAGACGTCGACCGCGCGCTCGGCCGGGCGACGCGCGTCCTCGCCCGACGGGCGGGAGGGGCCCGCTGAGGCGCGGGTCGCCTTCGTCATCTCCTTTTGCGGTTGCCGCCCGGCAGTAGGCGACGGCGGCTTACTTTACATCTACAAAAGCCGCAAAAGACCCGTGGAGGACCCATGCTCGCCCGACTCTGTGCTGCCGCACTGCTGGCCGCCGGGATGCTCTCCGCCCCGGCCGCTGCCGCCGCTGCCCCCGGCCCGGAGTGGGCGCAGCCCGGCTACGGCGCCGGGAACACCTACTACAACCCGGGCGAGTCGGTGATCAACGTCGGCAGCATCAACCGGGTCAAACGCCGTTGGACGGCGACGTTGGCGGCTCCGGACCCGTCTTGGGACATGTCGTCGTGCTCGGGACCGTCCGAACCGCTGGTCTACGGCGGGCGGGTCTTCGTGACGGACGTCGCGGGCATTGCCGCGTATCAGGCCAGGACGGGCAGGTTGGTCTGGCGGCACACCTGGGAGCACCCGGAGGACGAGAGCACCCCGCTGCTGGCCGTGGCCGGCGGTCGGCTGCTCGCGGCCAACTACGGCTGCCAGTCCCAGAGCGACCCGGACGGCGCGATCATGGCGCTCGACGTGGTGTCCGGCAGGCAGGCGTGGCGCACGAGTACGGATACTCCGCTGGAGTCGCTGGTCGTCGACAAGGGGATGGCGATGGTGTCCGGCGTTTCGCCGTCCGACGCCCAGCAGGTGATCGGCATCCGGGTGAGCGACGGCAAGCAGCGCTGGAGCCTGGAGGACTACCGGTCGCCGGGGGTCTCGGCGGGCGGACGGGTGCTGGTCGGCAGCACCTCGGGCGTGGAGACCCGGGCGGTGTCGGCAACGACGGGCGCGACACTGTGGAGCAAGAGGGTTGCCTGGAACGCGGAGGCGGCGACGCCGGCCGGGGACCGCTTCTACGTCTCCGGCGCCGGGGGCGCGATGATCTGCGTCAACTCGGCGGACGGCGCGGTGCTGTGGACGGCGGCGGGGAAGGCGAACAGCCTGGTCGCGGCGGACGGCACGCGGATCTACCTGGTGGTCACCAACGGGATCGAGGCATTGAACGCCCAGACGGGCCGGCACGCATGGACGGCACGCTTCGAGGGCGACACCGGCCAGCCGGTCCGGGCCGGCGGCCTGCTGTACACGGCCGTGGACGCGGGCGAGCCGCTGGGGATCGTGAACGCGGCGACCGGAAAGGTCGCGACGCCGGGCCGGCAGTTCGGCGGCCTGGACGGCGGCAACGTCGTCGTTGCGGCCGGATGGGTCTATCTGACCAGGGGAGACACCCTCCTCGGGTACGCGCTCTGAGGCTCGGGCAGCACTCGTCCGAGCAGGCGCGTGGCCGTCCGATAGCGTGACCGGCGTTGGAGTCATACGCGGCAAAGGGGAACTCGTGGAGCTGTTGCACTCGGGGAAGATTCGGGATGTTTACGCCGACGGCGATGACATCCTGCTTGTCGCTTCTGATCGGGTCTCGATCTACGACGTGGTCCTGCCCACCGCCATCCCCGACAAGGGGAAGATTCTCACCCAGCTCTCGCTGTGGTGGTTCGACCAGCTTTCCGACGTCGTGCCCAACCACATCATCTCCGCCACCGAGGTCCCGGCCGAGTGGGCCGGTCGCGCCGTCCGTTGCGAGCGCCTCGAGATGGTCATGGTCGAGTGCATCGCGCGCGGCTACCTGGCCGGCTCCGGCCTCAAGGAGTACGAGAAGGACGGCGCCGTCTCCGGTGTGGTGCTCGAACCCGGGCTGATCGAGGGGTCCCGGCTCTCCGAGCCGGTCTTCACCCCCACCACGAAGGTCGCACCGGGCGAGGGCCATGACGAGTTCATGACCTACGGCGACGTCGAGGCCTCGGTCGGGTCCGACGTGGCGGCCGAGCTGCGGCGGATCACCCTCGAGGTGTACCGGCGGGCGTCCGAGGTCGCCGCCGCCAAGGGGATCATCATCGCCGACACGAAGATCGAGCTCGGGTTCTCCGGCGGGGCACTGAAGCTCGGCGACGAGCTGCTCACCCCGGACTCGTCGCGGTTCTGGGCGGCCGACGAGTGGCGGCCCGGCGGCACCCAGCGGTATCTCGACAAGCAGTTCCTGCGGGACTGGTCGTCGTCGTTGACCCAGTGGGATCGCACCGCGCCGGGGCCGGAGATTCCGGACGAGGTCGTCGAGGCGACCCGCAGCCGGTATGTCGAGGTCTACGAGCGGCTCACCGGGGATCGCTGGCGCTAGCGAACGGCGGGCTGCCGCGCGGCGGCCCGCCGACCGCCCTCGCCGTCGCGTGGGTAGCCAATGTGGACATCCCGACGGCCCTGTCTGTCCTTGCAGATCGCGCACTTGCGGCAAACGCGGCCCCAGCGTCGGAATCCGTCCGATCCCGCCGCAGGGCCTGAGCCGCGGCGCCCGGCCCGCCCAGCGCGGCGTGACCGCGCCCAGCGTGGCCTGCTCCGGCGGCGTGGCCGCGCCCTCGGGTGTGACGGCCCCGGCGGGGCCCGCCCGGCCGGTCTAGCGCACCAGCGTTTCGCTCTCGCTCGGCCGGGGCCAGGCCGCCTTGCTGCCGCAGCTCTCGCAGCTCAACTGGTCGCCGCAGTGCGCGCACCAGTCGTTGGTGCGGCGGAGATACCAGCCCAGGGCCACGCCGGCGAGCAGGCTGGCGAGGCCGATCAGGGCCGCGAGCGTCACGGCTCCGGTCACGAGGCCGGACCGCCCATGGCGAACGCGCCGTCGTGGCCGATCCGCGGCCGGCGCACCGCGAGCGGCGCGGCGTCGCCGCGGTCGAGGGTGGGGTCCTCGTCGGCTCGGGACGTCACGTGGGAGGCGGTGAACGTGTCGACCCCGGTGCCGCGGTGGGCGCCGGGCCGGTAGGTGACCGTGACGGCACGCGGCGAGGCCGCCTCGATCACGCCGGCACGCCACCCGTCGCGGTAGACCCAGACGGGGTCCGCCTTCCGGTAGCTGTCGGCCGGTGCTACGTCGGCCGGATCACGTTGCGGCGGGGCAATGGATGGGGTCGACATCGAGAGCCTCCTGGGTTCTCGGGACTCGGTCGTCGGACGGGCCGTGGCGTCCGCCCGGCATGCGCATCCGGCGTGCTCGCCAAAAGGTTCAAACTTTCAGCACGCTCCGTCAGCAGCCAGACAACCGCCTGTCAGATATCATGCTCGGGATCCAGTGCGTCCGCAAGGCCGTCTGCACGTGCATCTGCCATGTGCGCGGGTTGAGGGTGTCCGATCGATCGGTTTCCCGCCGAACGATCTCCCCTTAGGATGCTCTGGGGCGAAGGGGCTGCAACTTGCAGCCCAGAGGCCAACCGATAGGAGCAAGGTGAGCGCCGGTACGCAGGAGGAGTCGCCGAACAGCGGCCCCACCGTGCTGCGCATCCTGCTCGGTGCCCAGCTGAGGCGGCTGCGCGAGGGCAAGGGCATCAGCCGGGAGGACGCGGGCTACGAGATCCGCGCTTCGGGTTCGAAGATCAGCCGGATGGAACTCGGCCGCGTCAGCTTCAAGGAGCGTGACGTCGCCGACCTGCTGAGCATGTACGGCGTCAGGGAGATCGCGGAGCGCGAGGCGCTGCTCGCCCTGGCCCGCCAGGCCAACAACCCCGGCTGGTGGCACCACTACGGCGACATCCTGCCGCCGTGGTTCCAGTCCTATCTCGGCCTCGAGGCCGCCGCGACACTGATCCGGACGTACGAGATCCAGTTCGTACCCGGACTGCTGCAGACGCCGGAGTATGCCCGGGCCGTCATCCTGCTCGGTCACGCCGGCGCGAACGCCGACGAGATCGATCGCCGGGTCGAGCTGCGCCGTCAGCGCCAGCAGGTCCTGGCCCGCCTCGAGCCGCCGCAGCTGTGGGCGGTCATCGACGAGGCGGTGCTGCGCCGGCCCATCGGCGGCCCGGACGTCATGCGCGCCCAGATCGAGGCGCTCATCGAGGCGGCGAAGAAGCCGAACGTGCGGCTGCAGATCATCCCGTTCAACGTGGGTGGCCACGCCGCCGCCGGCGGCCCGTTCGCGATCCTGCGCTTCCCGGAGCCGGAGCTGCCCGACGTGGTCTACGTCGAGCAGCTCACGAGCGCCATCTATCTGGACAAGCGCGACGACGTCGACCACTACGCGATCGCCATGGAACGCGTCTGTATCGATGCCGAGCCGCCGAACCACACCCAGGAGATCCTGGGCAAGCTGCTGCACGAGGTCGGCAGGCTCGCCTGACCGTCCGGTGGCAGCCCGCTCACCTTGAGTGAGTCACCCGGGCGGGTGACTCAGTTGAGCAGGTTGTCGAAGTCGCCGTCGCGGACGCCGCCGAGGAAGGCCTCGATCTCCGCTCGCGTATAGATGAGCGCGGCTCCCTCCGGGTCGCGCGAGTTCCGCATGGCGATGCTGCCGTCCGGGAGGGCGGCGCATTCGACGCAGTTGCCGCTCGGGTTGCTCCGGCCACTCTTCTGCCAAGTCACGCCTGCCAGCTGCCCGGCGGGTATGCCATTAACAATGCGCGTCATTACTTGGCTCCCTAACGGTTTGACCGGTCGCGAAACCGGCGATGTGTGTCGCGCCAGCTACCTGCTGTGCAAATGCACGTGCATTCGGCCTTGCGTTCTCACATGATTGTGAGCATGATAACGCACGAGCCCCACCGAAAGCGGGTCACGGAGGGTGACATCTTTGAGTGACGGGTCGGTGGCGGAAAAGGCCTCAACGACCTTCGACGCAAAGCTCCCTGGCGGGGGCGCCCGAGCGGGAGGAAGAAGCATGACTGTCCCGAACGCCGGCTCGCACCATCCGGACCCGACCGAGCGCGGGAACCCCACCTACCGGGACGAGTTCCTGACGTCCGGCATGGAGGCCGCCTCCACGCGGGCCACCACGGTGTCCCAGCGTTTCGGCGGGGTCCGTTATGCACTGACCCGTTCCGAAGATGCTTTCCCGGCCGAGCAGGATCCAAACGATGGCGGTGATTCCGACGCGCGTCACTGAGCACGTTCACTGCGCCCGCAGGCGGCGCGCCGCAGCGGCGCCGGGCCGCCGGGCCTGGTCGCTGGCCGCCCCGATCATCCGCAGGGGGCGCCTCCAGCTGGCGGTTCCGCGCTGGCCGGTGCACGTCTTCGCCGAGGCGGACTACTGCTACGGGATCGGGCCGCTGACGCTGCGGGTCGACCGCGTCGAGTGGGCCAGGCCGATCCCCTATGAGGGCGACACCTGGCTCGAGGTCGAGGGCACGGTGATCGACCACGCGGGGCGGGAGCGCGCGCGCCGGCAGGTGCTGGTCCGGGCCGGACGGCTGCCGCATCCCCCGTCACGAAAACGGCCGCGCCTGCGGCCCTGATCGAAAACCCAGGAGCGACGCCGGTCAAGGGGCGTCGCTCCCGAGCGCGCATCACTGCGCGCCACCCGACTCCGGCCGGGCGGTCCGGTTCCCCCGTGCCGGATCGCTCGGCCGGTTAGGGTGCCCGGCCCCGACCCGCGAAGTGCCCGCCCCGGCCCGCGAAGTGCCCGCCCCGGCCCGCGAAGTGCCCGCCCCCGGCCCCCGGAGCGCCCGGACGGATCGCGGAGATGCGGCCGGCCGGCGTCCGTTCCCGCGATTGGCGGGGAAAACGGAGACGCCGCCCCAACCCGATCGGGTGAGGCGGCGTCGCCGTAGGTCAGGGCTTGCGGGCCACTCCGGCCCAGTAGTAGGCCGCCTTCGGGTCCTCGACCGGCTCGTCCGGGCGCCAGCTCGACACCGGGACCAGGCCCGGGTCGAGCATCTCCCAGTCGCCGAAGAAGCGCTGGACCTCGTCGCGGGTGCGGGCCACCAGGGTCATGCCCGCGCCGGTCGCCGCCGCCACGGCCTGGCCCATCTCCTCCGGGTTGAAGTCGCCCGTCGGGTGGGTGATCGCCAGCAGGCTGCCCGAGGGCATCGCGTCGCGAAGCTGCGCCACCAGCGACCACGGTTCGTCCGCGTCCGACAGCAGCATCAGGATCGCGATCATGGTCAGGCCCACCGGCCGGGTCAGGTCCAGTGTCTCCGTCAGCACCTGGTCCGTCAGGATCGACCGGGCGTGACGCATGTCCGCCGAGATGTACTCGCTGCGGCCCTCTTCGGTGCTGATCATCAGGGCCCGGGCGTGCACCAGGACGATCGGGTCGTTGTCGACGTAGACGACCCGGGTCTCGGGGGCGACCTGCTGGGCGATCTCGTGCAGGTTCGGCCGGGTCGGGATGCCGGTGCCGATGTCCAGGAACTGGCGGATGCCTTCCTTGGCGACCAGGTCGCGGGCCGCGCGGTGCACGAACTTGCGGTTCTCGCCGGCCATGTAACGCATGCCCGGGATGGCCTGCACGATCGCCTCGGCGACCGCCCGGTCGACCGCGAAGTTGTCCTTGCCGCCCAGCCAGTAGTCGTACATCCGCGCCGAGTGCGGCAGGTTGATGTTGACACCGGGAGGTGCCACCTCTGCCGGTGGATTGGCCTCGCTGCCCTGCGTCACGACCGCCTCCTGATCTAGGCCACCCCTGGCCGCGAAGAGTCTGGAGGGCAAGCCTAACGGCAGAAGATGATCAATTTCGATCCCGTAGCTCGATCGAAATCACTGTGCGCAGTCGGTGTCAGGCCGCGGACGCACTGTCGCTATAGGACCGATCGCAGGCGTCGCGCGGCGGGTCCGAAATGACCCGGTCGCGTCCGGCGTGCTTGGCCACGTAGAGATTCCTGTCCGCTGAGGACAGCAGGTTGGCCTGAGTCGGCGCGACCGCGTCGCCGAGACCGGCCACTCCGATGCTCACAGTGACGGGCAGGCCCTGGGTCAACTCTGCCCAGTCGTACCCGGAGATCGCCCGGCGGATGCCGTCGAGCTGCCCGGTCGCCTCCGGCACGTCGATGCCGGGCAGCACCGCCAGGAACTCCTCGCCGCCCATCCGGGCCACGAAGCCGTCCGTGGACACCGCCGCAAGCTCGGTCTCCAGCAGCTTCGCCACCAGCACCAGAACCTGGTCGCCGACGTCGTGCGACAGCTGGTCGTTGACCCGCTTGAAGTGGTCCAGGTCGATGATCGCCACGGTCAGCGGCGCGCCGGTCCCGATCAGGTCCGGTAGCTGCTCGTCGAGGTAGCGCCGGTTGCGCAGGCCGGTCAGCGGGTCGCGGCGGGCCTGCTCGCGGAACCGGGCGGCCTCCTGCCGGGCCTCGGCCGTCTCGAACATCGCCTGCCGGGTGCGGGCCTGTGCCTCCCGCTGCGACGAGTGCAGCGCGTTGTGGGCGGCAAAGAAGATCTTGTGTACGGCGAAGGCCTCCGCGTACTCGCCGCGGGCGGCGTGCAGCTCGGACTGCTCCTGATGCACCCGTACGAGCACGTCGCCGAGGCCGCGCTCGACGCAGAGGGCGCGCGAGGCGTCCAGGCTGACCTGGGCGCGTTCGGTCGCCCGCAGGAAGCGCTGCGCCCGGGCCAGCGTGAGCATGTACTCCGCCAGCGCGTCCGCGTCCTCGTAGCCGCCCTGGTGGTGGCGCCGGACTGCGTCGCGCAGGGTCTGCTCGGCCGCCACGTAGTCGCCGTTCTCGATCTCGATGACGCCGATGGTGTCCAGCGCCGCGGGATCGAGCTCGAAGCCGTGGCTGTCGGCGACCTCCTGCAGGCGTCGCGTGATCGCCTGGGCCCGGGTCTTCTCGCCGGCCGCGTGCTCGGTGTATGCCCAGTTGTTGAGCATGCCCATGAGCAGGTTGGGCAGGTCGAGCTCGATCGTGAGCTCCTCGACCTGGGCGTAGCGCATGCGGGCCGCGTCCATCGAGCCGGAGCGGCCGAGGGCGTCGGCCAGCTTGGCGCGGTGCCACACCTGCATGTGCGGGGTCGCGGTCTCGTCGAGCAGCTCGACGGCGAGCACGGAGTGCTCCAGCGACTGGGCGGCGTCGCCGAGGTGCCGGTGGATGTTGGCCCAGACCAGGTGGGTACGCGCCTGCATGACGTTGTCGTCGTGCTCGACGGCCCACTTGTGGATCATCCAGATCTGCCGGGCCGCGGCGGCGACCTCGCCCTTGCGGTTGAGCATGTTCGCCTGGCAGAGCCGGGCCCGGGCCACGAGCCGCTCGTCGCCGAGCTCGTGAGCCCGCTCCTCGTACGCGATCGAGAGCTCGAGGGAGGCGCCGGCGTCCCAGAGGTACCGGTCCTCGAGCTCCGTGAGGGCGGCCGACAGCCGTTCGGCGTCGATCACGCATGGCTCCATCAGCTCACCCCTCTCGTTGTCAACGCGATCATCGACAGTGTCGGCGCATACCTGAGCGCAACTCTGAAATAGCTCTCCGCTTATAAAGGCTAGCGGTGCGTGACCACTGATCCCAGGGTGGCGGACGTGATCCGTCTCGCCGCCGCCGTCGGCCCGGCGACATGTACGTCGTACAGTTGCCGTATGGCCAAGCGGAACGACGCCACCCGGACCCGCCTGAGCCGGGACGCGATCATCGCCAGCGCGGTGTCCCTTGCCGACGCCGAGGGGCTCGACGCCGTGACCATCCGCCGGCTGGCGCAGGAGCACGCCGTCACGCCGATGGCCATGTACTGGCACTTCAACGACAAGGACAGCCTGCTCGACGGCCTCGCCGAATACCTGATCGCGGCGGTGAAGCTGCCCGATCCGGGCGACGGCCCCTGGGACGAGGAGCTGCGCGAGGTGCTGCGGGCGGTGCTGGAGGCGATCCGCCCGCATCCCGCGTTCGCCGGCCTGGTCCTGCGCCGGATCCTCGTCGCCGAGGCCGGGCTGCAGATCGCCGAGCGGGTTCTCGACCTGCTGCGGCGGGCGGGTTTCGCGGCCGGCAAGGCGGCGGAGGCCGGCACGTTCCTGGTCTGCGGAATCGTCGCGCTCGTCGCCTCCGACCCCACGCCCGGCCCGTGGCCGCCGGGCGACGGCCGGGACCAGATGATCCGCGACAAGCGGGCGCGGCTCGAGTCGTTGCCGCCGGAGCGCTATCCGAACGTCATCGCCGCCGGGCCCGCCCTGGTGGTCTGCCGCGACGGCGACGAGTACTTCGCCCTCAACCTGAATCTCCTGGTAGAGGGCGTTCGCGGCATCCAGCGCGGCTGATCTCGCGCGGCCTTCGTCACATCCCTCTCCCGCATCGCCGCTTGACTTTCCTATACGTTGTACATCTACGGTGTACATGTACGCCGCATAGGGCGGCGCACGCGGTGGAGGTGGGACTGGTGCAACGCAATCCCTGGTCGACCCTGACGGTGCTGGCGCTGGCCCAGTTCATGGTCGTGCTCGACGTGACGATCGTGAACGTGGCGCTGCCCGACATTCAGCGGGAACTCGACTTCTCGGCGTCCGGGCTGCAGTGGGTCATCAGCGCGTACACGTTGCTGTTCGGCGGGTTTCTGCTCCTCGGCGGCCGGGCCGCCGACCTGCTCGGGCGCCGCCGGCTCTTCATCATCGGCCTGCTGATCTTCGGGGTGACCTCGCTGACCGCGGGCCTCGCGCAGAACCCCGAGCAGCTGGTCGTGCTGCGCGCGGTGCAGGGCCTCGGCGGCGCGATGCTGTCGCCGGCGGCGTTCGCGATCCTCACGGTGACCTACGCCAAGGGCCGCGAGCGCAACATCGCGATGGGCGTCTGGGGCGGCCTCGCCGGCCTCGGCGGCACCCTGGGCGTGATCGCCGGCGGCCTGCTCGTCGACTCGCTGGGCTGGCGGTGGATCTTCCTGGTCAACGTCCCGATCGCGGTCGCGCTGGCGGTGGTCGCCCCGATCTTCGTCCGCGAATCCAGGACCACCGTCACGGGTACGCGCACCTTCGACGCGGCGGGCGCGCTGCTGAGCACCGCCGGCCTGCTGTCGATCGTGCTCGGCGTGATCCGGGCCGAGCCCGAGGGCTGGACGTCGTTCCAGGTGATCGCGCTGCTCGCCGGCGGCTTGGCGCTGCTGGCCGCGTTCGTCCGGGTCGAGGCGCGCTCGGCGGCCCCGCTGGTGCCGCTCAGCCTGTTCCGCTCGCGGGCCCTGACCACGTCGGTGCTGGCGCTCGCGCTCAACGGCGCGGCGTTCCTCGGGATGTTCTTCCTCACCGCGATCTTCCTGCAGCAGGTCCGCGGCCTGACCGCGCTGGAGACCGGCCTGCAGTTCCTGCCGATGGGCGTCGCGGCGATCGCCAGCGCGGTGGTGTCGGCGCAGCTGGTCACCCGCTTCGGCACCAAGCCGGTGCAGCTCGCCGGCGCGGCGGTCAGCGTTGTCGGCCTGGTGCTGCTCTCGGGTGCGGACGCCACCGGCTCGTACGCCGCGACGATCCTGCCCGGCCTGGTCCTGTTCGGAATCGGCATCATCGCGACGGGCACGCCGGCCTCGATCGCGGCGGTATCGGACGTCGAGCACGAGCAGGCCGGCGCGGCGTCGGGCGTGGTCAACGCCGGATATCAGGTCGGCGGCGCGCTGGGCCTGGCGGTGATCACCACGCTGGCGACCTCACACGTGGAGAGCCTGCTGGCCGGCGGCGCGGTTCCGCAGGACGCGCTGGTCGGCGGCTTCGGACGCGGCCTGCTGTTCGCGGCGGTCTTCGCGGCGGCCAACATCGTGATCGCCCTGGGTGCGCCGCGCCTGCGGCCGACCAGCGACCAGCTCGCCGTCGCGGCCGCCGCGGCCTGACCCGGCCGAACACGGGCGCGGCGCCGAGAGTGGGGGCTCTCGACGCCGCGCGGCCGGTGCGGGATCTCAGCCCTGGAAGCCGGCGAAGATCTTGCTGAACTCGAACGGGGACTGTGCCACGTTCGTGCACTGGAACAGCGCGCCGGTGCAGGCATTGCGGTCGCGGTTGGTCTCCCAGAAGGAGACGAAGCCGAGGTGGTTGGCGTTGGCGAAGGCGACGACGTCGCGGGCGTCGCTCTGGTTGAAGGTGCCGTTGTCGTCGTTCTTGCCGAGCATCGGGGTGACGCCGACCATCTTGAAGGCCGCGGCGTCGCCGTTGCCGTAGATCGACTTGATCTGGTCCTTGGTCGACTTCACCGCGCTGATCGCGAGGTCGCCGTAGTCCTGTGCGGAGCGGCCGTAGTCCATCGCCATGATGTTGACCAGGTCGAGGTCGACGCCGGCGTTCTTGGCCGACCGGACCACGTTGAGGCCGTCGCCGGTGAGGCCCTCCGGCAGCACCGGCAGGGTCAGCGAGATCTTCAGGCCCGGGTTGGCCTTCTGCAGCGCGGCCAGCGCGGTCGAGCGGCGGGCGATCGCGGCCGGGTCGGCCACGGCCGCGCCTTCGATGTCGAGGTCGATGTACTTCAGGTTGTACGCCGAGACGACCGCCTGGTACTCGGCCTGCAGGGCCTTCACGTCGGTGCACGCCGCCGCCAGCTCGGTGCCGGTCGCGCCGCCGAACGACACCTTCACGTCGCCACCCGCGGCCCGCAGCGCGGTGATCTGGTCACCGAACTCCTTGCCGCGCGGGTCGAACGCGTTGAACCAGCTCGCCTTGCATCCCACGCTGGTCACGAACGCCAGGGTGTACGACTTCACGTTGCCGCCGGAGGCGAGCTGCGCCAGCGTGGTGCCGGCGCCGCCGAGCAGGCCCATGTCCACGTACGGGGCCACGAGGACGTTGCCGCCACCGGGTGCGGGCGGCGCCGTGGTCGTCGGCGGGGCGCTCGTCGGCGGCCTGGTGGTCGGCGCGGTGGTCGGCGTCGTGGTCGGCGGCGTCGTGGGCGGCGCGGTGGTGGGGCGGGTCGTGGGTGTCGTGGCCGGCGCGGAGCCACCACCACAGGGGACGCCGTTGATCGTGCAGCTTGTCGGCGCGCCGCTGCCGGCCACGATGAACCCGAACTCGGCGCTGGCACCGGCCGCGATGGTGGCGTTGTAGCCGCGGTTCTCGGCGATCGAGGTGGGGCCCGTGGTGGTGATGGCCGCGTCCCAGAAGCTGCCGAGCTTCGCGGTCGCCGGCAGGCCGAAGGCGACCCGCCAGCCGGAGACGGCGGCGCCGCCGGTGTTCTTGATCGTGTAGCGGGCCTGGTAGCCCGAGCCCCAGTCGGAGTCCTTACTGAACGTGGCCGTCAGGCCACCGCCGGCCGTGGCCGCGGGTGCCGTCGCCGCGACCGCCGCAACCGCGCCTCCGCCCACGGCGAGTGCCGCCGCGGCCATGTAGATGGATAGACGAAGACGATTGCGTCTCATGGGTGACTCCGATCGAGGGGTGGTGCCGACGGAGTCGATCCTGACCCTGGGTGCATTAAAGAAAGAGGGGAAAGTCCTTAAGTTTCCCTGAAGCGCCGCTCCAAAGTGTCGCGGAGAGTGACGCGCGCGGGCGCCTTCCCGCCGTCCGCGCGAACGGGGAGATAGGTTCGTACCGGTCGTGAGGATCACTCAGCGGGAGGCAGCACATGCGCGGGACGATGGTGGACGTGCGGACCGAGGACGGGGTCGCCGACGCGTACCTCGTGCGGCCGGAGCGGACCGACCCCTTACCGGCTGTGTTGTTCTACATGGACGCCTACGGCCTGCGGCCGCGGCTCTACGAGATGGCCGACAGGATCGCCGACCGGGGCTACACCGTGCTGGCGCCCAACCTGTTCTACCGCGGCGGCCGCGCGCCCCACGTCGACCTCGGCGGCCTCGCGGACCCCGAGCAGCGAGGCCGGATCTTCGCCGCGCTCATGCCGCTGATCCGGGCGCTGGACACCGCCGCGATCACCCGCGACACCGGTGCCTACCTGGACTTCCTGGCCGCACAGGACGGCGTCGCGGCCGGACCGGTCGCGGTCGTCGGATACTGCATGGGCGCCACCAACGCGCTCAGGGCGATCGAGGCTCACCCGGAGCGGATCGTCGCGCTCGCCAGCTTCCACGGCGGGCGGCTGGCCACCGAGGAGCCGGACAGCCCGCACCTGGGGGTCGGCCGGATCACGGGCGAGGTCTACTTCGCGCACGCCGACCAGGACCCCTCGATGCCGCGGGAGCAGATCGACCGGCTCGAGGCGGCCCTCGACGCCGCGGACGTGCGCTTCCGCTCCGAGGTCTACGCCGGTGCCGAGCACGGTTTCACCATGTCCGACACCGCCGCCTACTCGGCCGAGGCGGAGGCGCGGCACTGGGAGAAGCTCTTCGAACTGCTCGACAACACGCTGCCCACGCCGAGTCAGTCGGAGTCCAGCAGCCCCGGGAAGTAGCGGCGCAGCGCCACCGCGTCGTACACCTGCCGGATCTCGCTGACCGCGTCGTCGGCGACCGTGAGGAACTCGGCCATGCGCACCGTCCCGAAGGGCGCGGCGCAGTCGTAGACGAGGCAGGCGCGGTCGCCGGCGCAGGTGGTGGAGACGACGGTGACGGAATCGGCGAACGCGGCGATCCGGTGCAGCGTCCGCACCAGCTCCTCGTCGTCGACCGGAGGCTCCAGGTTCCACCCGATCTCCGCGTCCGGTGCGATCAGCCGGCGGGCGGCGTCCCGGTCACGGTTGATCCAGGACCGGGCGTAGAACGCGACCAGTTCCGCCGTACCCGGCATCGACAGGCTCCTTGAGATCCGTAGGTGCGGTTCAGAACGACGCGCCGTACGCGCCGGCGTACGACCCGAGGGCGGGCATCGGGTCGGGGTGGTCGGCGAGGCCGAGCAGGGCCGCGGTGGCCTGCGCGACGCGCCGGGCCGCGAGGCCGTCGCCGTACGGGTTTCCGCCCGCGGTCATCGCGTCACGGCGGACCCGGCTGTCGAGCAGCGCGGCCGCCTCCTCGACGATCGTGGCGTCGTCGGATCCGACGAGCCGGGCGCCGCCGGCCGCCGAGCCGGCGGGATCGGCGTCCTCGAGCAGCACCAGCGCGGGCACGCCGAACGATCGCGCCTCCTGCTGGAGGTCGGCGGTGTCGGTGAGCACGAGATAGGCCTCGGAGAGCAGCCGGGTCAGGTCCTGGTGCGGCAGCGAACCGGTGATCATGACCCGGTCGACGTCGCCGATCCCGGCGTGCGCCTGAGCGCGGACCGCCGGGTTCGGGTCGGTCGCGATGATCACGTCGAGGTCGGCGTACCGCTCGACGAGCCGGCGCACCGCGGCCAGGACGCGGTCCAGCGCGGCGCCCCACGACTCGCGGCGGCGCACGGCCACGACGAGCAGCCGGCGGTCCGCCGCGGCCGCCCGGACGGCGGCGACCTCGAGGTTGACGAACGGCAGCCGGCGCCCGGCGACCGTGTGTGCCGCGTCCACGACGGTGTTGCCGGTGATCAGCACGTCCCCGGTGGCGACGTCCTCGTCGAGCAGGTTCATCGCGGCGAGGGGGGTGGCGGTGAGATGCAGGGTCGCGACCTGCGCGATCAGCCGGCGGTCCGCCTCCTCGGGGAACGACGACCCGAGGTGATCGCCGCGCTGCCCGGCCTCGAGGTGCACGACGGGGATGCGCCGCCAGCACGCGGCGAGCGCGCCGGCCAGGCTGGTCGTGGTGTCGCCCTGCACGAGCGCGGCGGCGGGAGGCCGCTCGGTCCACAGCTCGTCCAGTCGCCGGATCATCTCGGTGCGCAGCTCGGAACGGCTGCCCGCGCCGCGTTCGACCCGGAGCGTGACGTCCGGGAAGAGCCCGAAGGCGGTGAGCGCCTGGCCGGCCATCGCCGGGTACCGGCCGCCGGCGACCAGCACCGGCGCGACCACGCCGGCCTCGCGCATCGCCGCCGCGACGGGGGCGAGCCGGACCGCCTGGGTGCGGGTGCCGCAGATCAGGTGGACTTCGGGCAGGGCCATCGGCAGGACATTAGTCGCTACCCAGCGTGATGCAAGGCCGGTCACTCCGGTGGCCTCACGAATTGGCCTTTCGGGCCATGACAGACATCTCAGGCGCCCCGGAATCGCCCTAAGGCGGCAAAAGGCCTGGTCACCCAGGGTTAGGACACCGGCCCCAGGCGGGGTCATCGGGCGCGGGGCGGCGAGGACTCGACGACGTTCGGTAGTTAAGGGTGAAGGCCGGAGTTTCGTGACAGTCGAGTCGGAGTTGTTTACCCATAGTGACATTCGGCGGCCCCCGAGTAGAGATCCGGCCGAAGGGGTGACGGATTGTCGTCTTAGCGGGGGCGGCGCGGATTGACATGTGCTGACATCATCGACATCACCGCAAGGAAACAGGTCGCCGCCTCGGCGACGGATTGCGGTTGCGCCGATACGGGGAACGGGGTGGACGAATGGGCGGGTTCTTCGATGCGGTGCTGAGCTTTCCCGTCATCGTCTTCACCCCGCTCCTGGTCGTCGTCATCGGCTATTGGATCGTGGTCATCGCCGGCGGCGCCGACCCGGAGGGAGACGGCGCGGACGGCGGTTTCCTCGGCTTCCTCGGACTCGGCGGGGTGCCGGCCTCGATCGTTCTCTCCCTCTTCATCGCGCTCGCCTGGTTCGTCACCCTGGCCGGCGGCGAGTTGCTCGCCGCGATACCGGCCGCGTTCGTCCTGGCCGGTGCGCTCGTCCTCGCCTGGGTGATCACCCGCCTGGCCGTGGCGCTGCTGCGGCGGTTCATGCCGGCCGGCACCGAGCCCTCCCGCGCCGACTTCGTCGGCCTCACCTGCGTCGTGCGCACCGGCCGGGTGACCGCGACGTTCGGCCAGGCCGAGGTGCACGCACCCGACGGGTCGTCCGCGATCGTCCAGGTGCGCCAAGCCGGCGACGACGAGCTGCGCGCGGGCACTGTCGCCCTGCTCTTCGACTTCGATTCCGACGGCGAATTCTTCTGGGTGGTCCCGGTCGACATCGCCACGAGCCCCGATCAGTAACGACAACAAAGGACTCATTAATGGACGTGATCTCCACCGGATTCGGTGTGCTCATTGCCGTCGTGCTGCTCGTCGTACTCGGCGCCCTGTTCTTCATCGGCCGCATGTTCCGCAAGGTGGAGCAGGGCAAGGCCCTGATCGTGTCGAAGGTGCGCCGGGTGGACGTCACCTTCACCGGCGCCGTCGTGCTGCCCGTGCTGCACAAGGCCGAGATCATGGACATCTCGGTGAAGACCATCGAGATCGCGCGGACCGGCCGCGAGGGCCTGATCTGCCGCGACAACATCCGGGCCGACATCCGGATCACGTTCTTCGTCCGGGTCAACAAGACCACCGAGGACGTCATCAAGGTCGCGCAGGCGATCGGCACCACCCGGGCCAGCAGCGAGCAGACGCTGCAGGAGCTGTTCAGCGCCAAGTTCTCCGAGGCGCTCAAGACGGTCGGCAAGCAGCTCGACTTCGTCGACCTCTACACCAAGCGCAACGAGTTCCGGGATCAGATCATCGAGGTGATCGGCACCGACCTCAACGGCTACAGCCTCGAGGACGCGGCCATCGACTTCCTCGAGCAGACGGCCATGATGTCGCTCGACCCGAAGAACATCCTGGACGCGCAGGGCATCCGCAAGATCACCGAGCTCACCGCGATCGAGGCGGTCCGCACCAACGACTACCGGCGCAACGAGGAGAAGGAGATCACCCGGCAGAACGTCGACGCCCGGGAGGCGATCCTCGAGCTGGAGCGCCGGCAGACCGACGCGGAGATCAAGCAGCGCCGGGAGATCGAGACCATCCGGGCCCGGGAGGAGGCGGAGATCGTCCTCGCCCAGGCCGAGGAGCGGCTCCGCGCCGAGGGCGCGAACCTGCGCACCGCCCAGCAGCTCGGCGTGCAGCAGGAGAACAAGAACCGCGAGATCGCGGTCGCCGAGAAGAACCGCGAGCGGGTCATCGCGATCGAGACCGAGCGCATCGAGAAGGACCGGATGCTCGAGGTCATCGGCCGCGAGCGGGAGACCGAGCTGTCGACGATCTCCAAGAACAAGGAGGTCGAGGCCGAGAAGCGGGCGATCGCCGAGGTGATCCGCGAGCGCATCGCGGTCGAGAAGACCGTCGCCGAGCAGGAGGAGAACATCAAGCGCCTCCGCGTCGTCGAGGAGGCCGAGCGCACCCGCCAGGCCATCATCATCGCGGCCGAGGCCGAGGCGCAGGAGCACCTGGTCAAGGACATCAAGGCGGCCGAGGCCGCGGAGACCGCGGCCAAGTTCAAGGCCCGCGAGCTGCTGCTGCTGGCGGAGACGCGCCAGCAGACCGCCGAGCTCGACGCCCGCGCCAAGATCCGGCTCGCCGAGGGTACGCAGGCCGAGGCGGCCGCCGCCGGCCTCGCCGACGTCCAGGTCCGCGAGCGCAACGTCGAGGTGCTGGAGAAGACCGGCCGCGCCGAGGCCGACGTGCTCGAGAAGACCGGCCGCGCCGAGGCCGCGGTCGAGCGGGAGAAGGCGCTGGTCGCCGCCGAGGCGATCCGCGAGCGGCTGAAGGGCGAGGCCGAGGGCCTCACCGACAAGGCCGCCGCGATGGCCGCGCTCGACGACGTCACCCGCGAGCACGAGGAGTACCGCATCCGGCTGGAGATGGAGAAGGAGATCCGGCTGGCCGGGATCAACGTGCACAAGGAGATCGCCGAGGCGCAGGCCAAGGTCGTCGCCGCCGGCCTGGAGAAGGCGAACATCGACATCGTCGGCGGGGACTCGGTCTTCTTCGACAAGCTGCTCGGCTCGATCACGATGGGCAAGAGCCTGGACGGCTTCGTCGAGCACTCGAACGTCGCGCAGGGCCTCGGCGCGCGCTACCTGAACGGCGAGGCGTCCATCGCCGACGACCTGGGCCGGCTGCTCGGCTCGGTGTCGACCGGCGACGTGGCGAACCTGACCCTGGCCGCCTTCCTCACCCAGCAGATCAAGGCCGGCGGCGCCGACTCGGGCAAGCTGCGTGAGCTGCTCGCGGCGGCCAAGAAGCTGGGCGTCGCGGACACCGAACTCTCGGCCCTGACGGGCGCGCCGGTCCAGGCCAACGGCACGGTGGTGGCCCAGCGGTGACGGCCGTCGTCGAGGCCGGCGCGCTGGACGCCGGCACCTATGAGGTGCTGCGCGGCCGGCTGGGCAACCAGGCCAAGGAGCTGGCCGAGCGCGCGGAGGAGCTGAACACCCGCCGGGTGCAGACCTTCGGCGGGCAGCAGATGCGGCTGCTCGGCGCCGAGCGGATCCGCACCGAGAACAACTGCGTGCCGCGCGACGTCGTGCAGGTCGGCGGCGCGATGCTGTTCGGCTACAACGTCTTCATCGGGCTGAAGACCGAGACGGCGATCTCGGACGTGTTCGCCGTGCACGGCTTCAGCCGCGACGGCGAGGCGTTCCGGTTCGAACCCGGCGCGGCGCTGCCCGGCCTGCTCGACGACCCGGTCTTCCAGCGCGACTTCGCGGAGCTGTACCGCTACTACCGCGAGACCCACCTGCTGCAGCTGCGGCGGTTGGAGGGCATGGTGCTGGCGGTCTTCCAGACCGGGGCCCGCGCCGACGACCTGAAGGTGCTGCGCTGGAAGGTCGACGCCTCCGGCGTGTCGTACGTGGACAACCGCGGCGAACGCGACCACGTGTTCCCGCCGTCGCACGACTTCGAGTGGAAGCTCACCACCCGGGAGCACCACGTGCTGGGCCGGCACCCGCACGTCACCGTCGAGGACGAGGTCTTCGTCGAGACGGTCGGCGGCAACCTCACCATCAAGGTGGAGAACAACACCGAGGACGGCGAGGGCGTCTACTCCGAGCCGGTGGACGAGCCGCTGCAGAGCCTCGCCGACGCGGAGATCGCGTACGCCCGGATCGGTCCGCTGATCCTGCTGCGGGTGCTGCCGTACAAGGAGACCCGGCACCGGTATCTGGTCTTCAATACCCGTACCCGGGACGTGCGGCGGCTCGACGGGATCGGGCAGGCCTGCCAGCGGCTGCCCGAGGACCAGGGCGTCATCTTCCCGGGCGGCTACTACCTGGCCACCGGGGTCGCCAAGACGTTCGACGCGGACGTGGCCGAGCTCGAGTTCGAGCGGGCCGTGCGGTCGGTCAACGGCGAGGACGTGCTCTACGTCTTCCACGCCCGGGCCGCCGGGCGGTACCTGCTGCTGCCGTACAACGTGATCCGCAAGGAGGTCGCCACGCCGATCGCGTGTCACGGGTACTCGCTGTTCGACGACGGCACGCTCATCGCGTTCCGGCACCTGACGGACGAGCCGTCGCGGGTGCACCCGATGCAGGTGTGGCAGACGCCGTACGTGTCGGACACCTACGCGGCGGCGCAGCCCGTCGGCAGCGGGCCGCTCGACCGGGTCGGCAACGCGGACCTGGTCCGGGGCATCGCCGACGCGCTGTCGGTGGCCCGGATGGTCGACGAGATGACCCCGTCCGCCGCGGTGTTCGAGGCGATCATCGCCGCCTGCACCCGGCTCTTCGACCACTACCACTGGCTCGGCGAGCGCGACCTCGGTGACCTGCGCACCCCGATCTCCGAGGTGCGGGCCACCGCGGAGCAGGTGCTTGACGAGTACGAGTCGGTGCAGGCGCTGACCGCGCAGGCCGCGGGCGCGGTCGACGAGGCCGGCACCGCGACGATGTCGCTGATCCGGCGCACCCGTGGCGAGGTGCCGACCACGACCGACGCGTGGATCCGGCAGCTCGCCTCGCTGCGGCAGGCGCAGGGCCGGATCGTGACGCTGCGCGAGCTGCGCTACGTCGACCTGACCCGGCTCGACGGCCTCGAGCAGGAGCTCAGTACCGAGGTCGACTCCACCGCCCGCCGGGCCGTCGAGTTCCTGCAGCGCGAGGACGCCTTCGCGAGCTACCAGCAGTCGGTCGAGCGGCTCGTCGCCGACGCGGCCGGGATCGCCACCGTGGCCGAGGCCGTGCCGGTCGCGGAGCGGCTCACCGAGCAGGCCGACGGGCTGCAGGTCGTCACCGACGTGGTCGGCGGGCTCGACATCGCCGACGCGACCGTGCGGGTCCGGATCCTCGAACGGATCGGCGAGGTGCTCGGCGGCGTCAACCGCGCCCGGGCCACCCTGGACGCGCGCCGCCGCGAGCTCGCCGCGGTCGAGGGCCGTGCCGCGTTCGCCGCGGAGTTCGCCCTGCTCAGCCAGTCGGTCACCGCGGGGCTCTCCGCCGCGGACACCCCGGAGCACAGCGACGAGCAGGTCGCCAAACTGATGCTGCAGGTCGAGGCGCTGGAGTCGCGGTTCGGCGACTTCGACGACTTCGTGGACCAGCTCAGCGCCAAGCGCTCGGAGGTCTACGAGGCGTTCGCGGCACGCCGGCAGGCGCTGCTCGACGACCGGGCCCGGCGCGCCGACCGGCTGGTCGACTCGGCGCAGCGCACGCTCGCGAGCGTCCAGCGCCGGGTCGCCGGGCTGGGCACCCTCGACGAGGTCAACACCTACTTCGCCACGGATCCGATGGTCGGCAAGCTGCGCGCGGTCGCGGGCGAGCTGCGTACCCTCGGGGACACCGTCCGGGCCGAGGAGCTGGACGGGCGGGTCAAGGCCGCGCGGCAGGAGGCCGGCCGGTCCCTGCGCGACCGGCTCGACCTGTACGGCGCGGGCGGCGACACCATCCGCCTGGGCCGGCACACGTTCGCGGTCAACACCCAGGCCATCGACCTGACGCTGGTGCCGCACGGGCCCGACCTGGCGTTCGCCGTCACCGGCACCGACTACCGGGCCCCGGTCCGGGACGCGTCCTTCGCGGCGACCCGGCGGTTCTGGAACCAGACCGTCGTCTCCGAGACCCCGGCGGTCTATCGCGGCGAGCACCTGGCCGCGGCGCTGCTCGCCGACGACCCCGCCGGCGTGGGGGGGGGGGCCGGCGGGGTTGGGGACACCCCCGGCGCCCCCCCGGGGCCGACCCCGGGCGCGGGCC